>CAZDJE010000001.1:0-112602 GCA_964505715.1 uncultured Desulfocapsa sp.
TGACCAATATGGCCATCTGGCTGGTGACAAAGCCCTCAAAGAGGTGGGTAAAATTCTTCTTGGTTCAAAACGAAAGGAAGATATTGCCTGTCGCTTTGGTGGGGATGAGTTTGTTCTCTTACTGCCAGAAACCAATAAGTTTATGGGACTGCTGGTGGGTAAGAAGCTTCTGGATCAGATAAACAATCTGACCATCTCCCATGAAGATGCCGAATTTTCGGTTACCTGCAGCGGCGGTCTGGCATCCTTCCCCCTTGACTGCCACGACGGAAACACACTGTTACGTTGTGCCGATCGGGCTCTCTACCAGGCCAAAAGCCGTGGCAGACATGAACTCACCCTCTTTTCAGAAGAAAAGAGAATATTCACACGAATTGATTTTGAACACACCGTCAGCATTCGCCCTCTTGACATCGAAGAAAGCAGTTGTGCCACTCAATCGAAAAACATCAGCGAAAGCGGCATCCTGATTTCCTGCAACCATAAGTACAACCTTGGTACTCGTCTGGAACTGCACGTTTCCCTGGAACAAGACTCAGCACTCACACTGACTGGATCCGTTGTACGTGTAGAACAATTCAACTCTGATTCCTACGATATCGGACTCAATTTCCTCCAGATCGATGCCAGTGTCGCCCCAACCCAGGCAATTGCTGATTACATTATCGAGCAACTTGCAAATTAGTCCCTTCTAAACAGTTATTTCTTCTTTTTTTTCCTGGAGCGCTGATACTTATTTACTCCTCGATTGTGGTCCCGAAGGGTTTTGGAAAAGAGATGACTTCCATCGTTTTTGGATACAAAATAGAAGAAATTACTCTCCACTGGGTGCAGCACTGCCGTCAGCGCAGCTTTTCCTGGATTACAGATGGGGCCAACGGGAAGTCGTTTTAAGGTATAGGTATTATAGGGAGAGGGGGTCTTCAAATCTTTTCTACTTAATTTTCCAGAAAAATTTTCGATCCCATACATCACCGTGGGATCGGACTGCATGCGCATACCTTTCTTTAAGCGATTGAAGAAAACACCGGCTATAATTGGACGTTCCGAAGCCTTTGCCGTTTCTTTTTCCACCATGGCAGCAAGAATAAGAACCTCATAAGGCGTGAGTTCCAGAGGAGGTTCTCTTTTGATCTCATTCCAGACAGAAAAGAAATGACGAACCTGCATACGAAGAAGATCTTCAGTGGTCTGCCCCTTTCTTGTCAGGTGGTATGTATCCGGATAGAGGTAGCCCTCCAGGTTTTTATGCGATTCCAACCCAAGGCTTTTTAGAAAATCTGGATCCTTTGCCAAGCGAACATACTCTTCAGCGTCACACCATCCGCCGCCAGCAAAAACCTCAGCTATCTCAGAAATGGTTAAGCCTTCTCTTATCGTGACAGCGTGTTGAATGGGTTTTGCCAGGGCCAGTTCTTTTAACAGCTCCTGAGGGGTCTGCCCACGGTGCAGAGCAAACTCTCCGGCCTGCAGTTTTGCAGCAATTCCAAGATAACGGGCAAGCACTGGAAAACGACCATCGTTTTCAACAAGGCCGGAACTTGCCAGAATTCTGTTTATCTCTTTTACAGAGGAGCCGGAGGGAACAATAACGGTTACCGTCTCACTCCTTTCTCCAGGTGCTACCTGACTTGCAAACTGGAGAAACCAACCGCCTGCAAACAGCAGTGCCCCAAATAGAAAAAGGACCGCCATAAGGGCGATCCTTTTTCCCGATAACAAAGCACAGGAGTTCTGATTACTATTTTCCATAGGTTGTAAAAACTATTCTTTTTCTACCTTCTTCATAGCAGTCTTAACAGCACCGTCAAAGGCAATTCTCACAACTTCATCCATATCTTTAACGGGATGGAAGGTCATAGTTTTCCGAATTTCAGGTGGAATCTCAATAAGATCTTTCTCATTCTGCTCAGGAATTATCACTGTGGTCAAACCAGCCCGGACAGCAGCGAGAGCTTTTTCCTTCAAACCACCAATGGGTAATACGCGTCCACGAAGAGTGACTTCACCCGTCATGGCAAGTTTCTTAACCACCTTTTTTCCGGTAATGGCTGAATAAAGTGCTGTAGCCATAGTGATACCGGCTGAAGGTCCATCCTTTGGAATTGCCCCCGCAGGTACATGAACATGGATATCATGTTTATCAAAATAACCGTCCTTAACACCGAGTTCATCACAGCGACTTCTGCAATAGGTCAATGCCGCCTGCACCGATTCCTTCATTACGTCGCCAAGCTGTCCAGTCAGAGTCATCTTCCCCTTTCCAGGCATGATATTTACTTCAATGGTCAGGATTTCACCGCCAACTTCCGTCCAGGCAAGACCAGTTACTAGCCCCGGTTGATGCAGCGATTCAAGCTCAGACTCCGGAATGATTTTTGGAGGTCCGAGATAACGGCTCAAGGTATTTTTACTGATGGAATATGGTCCTTTTCCGCCTTCTGCAATCTTACGTGCAACTTTTCGGCAGATCTTGCCAATTTCCCGCTCAAGATTTCGTAAACCAGCCTCATGGGTGTAATGACTAATAATATACTCAAGAGCCACATCAGCAAATCGAAGATGCCTGGTTTTAATGCCATTCTCTTTTATCTGGCGAGGCAATAGATATTTACGGGCAATAACTGCCTTTTCTTCCTGAGTATATCCTGAAAGTTCTATTATTTCCATCCGATCCAGCAAAGGGCCCGGGATAGTATCGTACCTGTTTGCCGTAGTAATAAACATAACCTTGGAGAGATCAAAGGGCATATTCATATAGTGATCTGAAAACTCAAAATTCTGCTCAGGGTCAAGTACTTCCAAAAGTGCAGAAGATGGGTCGCCACGGTAATCGGATCCGATTTTATCAATTTCATCCATCATAAAAACAGGATTATTGGAGTTCACCGTTTTTAAACCCTGCAAAATCCGACCGGGCATGGCCCCAATATACGTTCGACGATGACCGCGAATCTCAGCCTCATCACGCATGCCGCCAAGCGAGAGACGATAGAACTTTCTGCCCATGGCTCTGGCAACAGACTTTCCAAGAGAGGTCTTTCCAACACCTGGAGGACCAACAAAACAGAGAATGGGCCCTTTGGTATCAGCATTCAGCTTTCTTACTGCAAGATATTCAAGAATTCGTTCTTTTACCTTCTCAAGACCGTAATGATCATCATCGAGCACCTCTTTGGCAGCCTTCAGATCAAGCCTGTCCTTGGTTCCCTTTTTCCAGGGCACATCAAGAATCCAATCGATATAGGTACGGATGATCGTTGCTTCAGAAGAATCTGGATGCATCATTTCCATACGGGAGACCTGTTTTTTGGCCTCCTTGCGTACAGGTTTAGGCATCTTTGTCTTCTTGAGCTTACGCAGCAGATCATCAATTTCCTGCCCGCGTTCATCGCCGTCTCCCAACTCTTTCTGCAATGCATGGAGCTGTTCCCGCAGATAATACTCACGCTGGGATTTACTCATCTCTTCCTTGGCATCGGACTGAATTTTTGCCTGAACCGTGGAAACCTCGAGCTCCTTGGCGAGTAGCTCATTTACAAGCTTCAAGCGCTTAATCGGGTCACTTTCTTCAAGAATAGACTGGGATTCCGTAATTTTCAGGCGCAGATTGGAACCGACAAGGTCAGCTAAGCGCCCGGGGTCCTCGATGTTATTAATGATCATCATCAAATCGGCTGAGAGAATTCCACGAAGCGACATAATTTTTTCTGTCTGCTCACGGACGGTGCGCATCAAAGCCTCGGTGCTCACATCCGTCTCTTCAATCTCAACTTCAACGATTGGCTTAATCTTTACCAGGCAATAGGGATCTGTTTTTACATACTTTTTCACTTTCGCCTTGGAAACCGCTTGCACAAGAACCTTCAACCGTCCATCGGGGAGCTTCAGCGTCCGCATAACCATGCAAACCATTCCCACGTCGTAGAGATCTTCCGGTTCAGGGTTATCACGGGTGGCATCTTTCTGGGTAAGCAGCATCAGAAGCTTGTCCCCTTCGAGGGCCGCGTTCACCGCTTCAACGGAGCTTGGACGGCCAACAAAAAGAGGGATGATCATATAATTAAAAACAACCACATCCCGTACAGCCATCATCGGCAGTTCAGATGGAATAACCATATCTTCATGGTCGGTAAAATCATCCATACCCATGGATAGAGAATCGCTAAAATCCACAAAAGCCTCCTAAATTCTTAAACAGAAAAAATCTGTAATTATTCATAAATTGTCACAGAAACGTAAACACGGACTATGTTGAAGTCAAGCCAGCAATCACTCCCTGATAGCCTTCCTCCATTTTTTCTTGTATATTTTATATTTTTCATCCATACTGCCACTCCCAAACCACTTAATTATGTATATTATCCTGTTTTTCGCCGGGTGAAAAGAATGTTAACGAGTAAATCCTTTTTTGACCTTTCCCAGTTCCCCCATCCTTCCATTTTTGACGACGACAAACCTGTGTGGGAAGCATTGAATCGTTTAAAAGATTATATGGACAGGTACAATTACCCCAAACTTGATTCCGCACTGCTTCCAGATGGTGTTCCTCTGCCTCAAGCAGTTATCTGTCACGAGGGATCTTTTTTTCCCGCTTCAGAGTTTACAATTGAATATGGAGATACCACCAAGGGTAAACTGAAAGTCTGTCGGGAAGACAAAGAACTCAGCGGAGCATCTGTTATTATGGCTGGAGTGATTCTTACGGGCGGAAGAATTAATATCGGCAAGGGGAGCACCATCGAAGGCGGCTCCCTTATCAAATCACCTGCAATAATCGGTGATTATACAGAGGTACGCCAAGGGGCTTATCTTCGTGGCTACTGTCTCACCGGAAAAAGATGCGTTGTTGGCCATACCACCGAGGTAAAACATTCTATTTTCCTCAATGATGCCAAAGCTGGCCATTTCGCCTACCTTGGTGATTCCATTCTTGGTCAGAATGCCAATCTTGGTGCCGGAACCAAATTTGCGAACCTTAAATTTCTGGGTGGCAATGTTTCCATTCGTACAGAGGACGGACTAGTGGACACCGGCCGACGAAAATTTGGTGCCATATTAGGGGACACAGCGCAGACTGGTTGTAACTCCGTTACTAATCCAGGTACTATTATTGGAAAGGGAGGCATCCTTATGCCCAATACCACGGCCCCTTCCGGATACCACAGCCCTGGAACTATTATTCGCCGATCCCGCTCATAGCACAATCAACGACTTTTTTCAGAAAGCATTGGTTTCACCCCTTGATTTTGTGCATAATGCCACTATAGTATTGTGCATAGACACAGATGGAAATTTTCTTCTATCTAGCAACTACAAAGGAGACCTCAATGAAAATAGCAATCACCGCAACAGGAAACACCTTGGATGCCACAGTCGACCCTCGCTTTGGCAGAGCCGCCTGGTTTCTTATTATAGATACCGAAACAAATACACTTCTTGAGGCGATCGACAATACCGCCGGAAAAGAAGCAGCCCATGGCGCCGGAATCAGTGCTGCAGCACATGTCGCCGATATCGGGGTTAAAACACTACTCACGGGAAGAGTCGGTCCTAAGGCATTGCCCGTTCTTGAAAAGGCTGGTGTAAAAATAGTAAATGATATCAGTGGTAATGTACGTGATGCCATTGCCGGATACTCAGGAAGTACCGAAACGGCTCCAGGCTCCAATCAGCCATCGCAAACAGTTGCCGGCCAGGGACAGGGGCAAGGACAGGGGCAAGGACAGGGCGGTGGAGGTGGAGGAGGTAATTGCGGATGTGGCAAAGGAGGGCAAGGCCAAGGCATGGGCCAGGGTAAAGGTCAAGGAAAGGGTCAGGGCCGCGGACAATGCCGTCGTTAAATTAATACGGAGATCAGCAGCATGCAAATAGCAGTAGGCAGCGGAAAAGGCGGAACAGGAAAAACCACCATCTCGACTAGTCTTGTCTTGAGCGCAGAGACAGATGTTCAATACCTCGACTGTGATGTGGAAGAACCAAACGGCCATATTTTTCTAAAACCTGACATAACATACAGTGAAACCATCTCTGTCACGGTTCCCAAACTGGATGAATCCCGCTGTACCGCCTGTGGGAAATGCAGAGATATATGCGCCTTTAACGCAATAGCCCAGTTTGGCAAAACCGTAATGGTATTCCCTGAGATGTGCCACTCCTGCCTTGGCTGCTTTAGAGTGTGTGAAGAGGATGCACTCCTTGAAGCAACACGGAAAATCGGGGTGCTGGAATCCGGGATGAGTGGTGCTATTCATTTTGTCCATGGCCGTGTTCGAATCGGCGAAGCGATGGGGGTACCACTCTTAAAAGCTGTCAAAAAACATGCTGATCCGGATAAATTAACCATTATCGATGCGCCTCCAGGGACATCCTGCCCTTTTGTAGAAAGCATTAACGATGCTGACTATGTGATCCTTGTCACTGAACCCACCCCTTTTGGGCTCCATGACTTAAAGCTTGCCGTAACGGTTCTAAAAAACTTCAACATCCCGGGAGGCGTTATTATTAACCGCTCTGACCTTGGCGATGACAGAGTACTGCGCTATTGTGAATCTGAAAACATTCCAGTTCTTCTCGAAATTCCTTTTCAGCGTGACATTGCTGAAGGGTACGCACGGGGCAAAAATCTGGTGGAGACGGTACCTGAGTTGCGAACTATCTTCAGTGACCTACTGACCAACATCGCCTTTTTGGTGGGAAAATAATGGATACGAATATAAAAGAAGTCCTAATTCTGAGCGGTAAGGGCGGCACCGGAAAGACCAGTATCGTCGGATCCTTTGCTCATCTGGCAGATAATAAGATTTTAGTAGACTGCGACGTGGATGCTTCCGACCTCCATCTTCTTCTTGCCCCTCAGCCAACGAAGACCAATGACTTTATATCCGGTGTCAAGGCCCGGGTTGAAGCGGACAAGTGCAGCAGTTGTGGAATATGTGTAGAAATCTGCCAGTTTGAATCCATTGTTATGGAAGATACGGCTATCATTTCCGAACTCAACTGCGAGGGGTGCGGAGTCTGTGCCCATTTTTGCCCGGAGGACGCCATACTTCTTGAAGAAAACCACTGCGGTTCTTGGTATATCTCCGACACCGCATATGGGCCGCTGGTTCATGCCCAACTCTTTGCTGGAGAAGAAAACTCGGGCAAACTTGTCTCCCATATTAAAAATCAAGCCCGCCAGCTAGCCGAAGCAACCCAAACCGGGCTTATCCTGATCGATGGTGCCCCAGGAGTCGGCTGCCCAGTGATTGCCTCACTCTCCAATGTGGATCTAGCCGTTATTATTACCGAACCCACCCTGTCCGGAAAACATGATCTGGACCGGACCCTTGACCTCACCGATCACTTTAAAATTCCAGCTCTAATCTGCATCAACAAATGGGATTTGCACCCTGAAATGAGTGATACCATCGAACAATTTTGCCAAGAACGTGGTGTTGATCTTCTTGGAAAAATCCCCTTTGATCCTAAAGTTGTTTCCTGCCAGATCCAAGGGGTTCCCGTAACAGCCAGTGACACTAGTCTTGCAGGCTTTTCCATCAGGGAAATATGGAAAAATCTTAAAGAAAGACTCTAAGAAGAATTTTTCAAATATCAGTTTTTCCCATCCAGTGGTATTATGCTCTCTAGAAAAGCTATTTTCTTATACCCCTTTTTTAGAGAGCAATCATGAGCACAACCATCAGCAGCAAGGACTTCACAAACTCCATTGCAGAAAGCCTGCAGTACATTTCCTACACCCATCCCTCTGATTTTATTCAGGCAATGGCACACGCCTACAATCTGGAAAAAAGTCAGGCAGCAAAGGATGCCATGGCTCAAATCCTGATTAATTCGCGGATGGCAGCCATGGGCCAGCGTCCAATCTGCCAGGATACTGGAATTGTCACCGTATTTCTTCGGATCGGTATGGAATGCCGTTTTGATACGAATGTAAGTATTCAGGAGATGGTTGATGAAGGTGTCCGGGCAGCCTATAGCAATGCCGACAACCCTCTTCGTGCATCCGTTGTGGCCGATCCCGCCGGTAAAAGAGTGAATACCAAAGATAACACCCCAGCTGTTATCTACACCGAACTCGTTCCCGGAAAAACTGTGGATATTCGTATTGCTGCAAA
Organism: uncultured Desulfocapsa sp.; assembly: GCA_964505715.1. Lineage (GTDB taxonomy): Bacteria > Desulfobacterota > Desulfobulbia > Desulfobulbales > Desulfocapsaceae > Desulfocapsa. The sequence goes on from CAZDJE010000001.1 coordinate 8,121, forward strand.
GGGAGGTGGATCTGAAAACAAAAGTAAATTCAAAACACTCAACCCAAATGACTCTATTGTTGACTGGGTTGTCCGCACCGTTCCCACCATGGGAGCCGGCTGGTGCCCTCCCGGCATACTCGGTATCGGTATCGGCGGAACCGTGGACAAAGCCATGGTGCTTGCCAAGGAATCTCTGATGCAACCCATCGACATCCAGGAGCTGATCAAAAAAGGGGCTGACAATACAATAGAAGAGCTCCGACTGGAAATTTATGAAAAAGTAAACGATCTTGGCATCGGTGCCCAGGGCCTGGGCGGCCTGACCACCGCGCTCGATGTCAAAATACTCGATTGCCCAACCCACGCAGCATCCCTTCCCGTTGCCATGATTCCCAACTGTGCTGCAACCCGTCATATTCATTTCACTCTTGATGGCAGCGGCCCTGCTCAGTTTACCCCACCACGCCTGGAAGATTGGCCAGATATTAAATGGGAGGTGGGAGAGAGCGTCAAGCGGGTACAGCTCGACGGAATTACCACGAAAGAAATTGCAACCTGGAAGACCGGAGAGACCCTGCTTTTAAATGGTACCATCCTCACGGGAAGAGATGCTGCCCATCGCAGAATCCAGAGTTTCCTTCAGGAAGGAAAGCCCTTTCCAGACGGTGTCGACTTTAAAGGGAAATTTATCTATTACGTAGGTCCCGTTGATCCCGTCGGAGATGAAGCCGTTGGCCCAGCCGGCCCCACCACCTCCACTCGTATGGATAAATACACCGATATGATGCTAAACGAAACCGGATTGATTGGAATGATCGGTAAATCGGAACGAGGTGATGCCACCATCGATTCCATACGTGATCATGGGGCCGTTTATCTGATGGCAGTTGGAGGTGCCGCCTACCTTGTATCAAAGGCAATCAAAAAAGCACGGGTAGTGGCCTTTGAAGATCTCGGGATGGAGGCTATTTATGAATTTGAGGTTGAAGATATGCCCGTCACAGTCGCTGTTGACAGTCGCGGCGAAGCGATTCACAAAACAGGACCAGCTCTCTGGAGTCAGAAGATCCGGGACTACCGCAATCGTAGTTGACAGTTGACTGACGATTATTCATTGTTGACAGATCCGCCTCCCGTAACCGGAACAGGATCCTGTTAACAATCCTTATTTCTTACACCCAGCCACCACACCCACCATGATAACACTTGCCGATAAACTGAGTAACGCCCTTGAAATAACCGCCGGCTGCACCGAACCGGCAGCCATTGCCTTCTGTGCCAGTTTTGTCGGGAAATACCTCGATGATACGCCACAGGAAATCCTTTTACGCATTGACCAGCGTACCTACAAGAACGCATTTGGCGCTGGTATCCCACGAGCAGGTGAACTACGTGGCAGTGAATGGGCATTGCTCTTTGGCCTCGTGATGGCCTGCCCGGAAAAGCGACTCTCTATCTTCTCTGGACTTGATAAGAACAGCATTATCCAGGCCCAATCTATTCATGATCGGGATATTCTCACGGTTGAACTGGTTGAAACAGACTCCCTGTTGATAGCTATTTTAGCAAAAGGTGTTAAAAACCAGGCAGAGGCACGCATCGAAGGTGGCCACACAAAGGTTACAAGCGTCACCCTGAACGACAAAGCCATTAATTTTGCAGAAGATACCCCCAGCCAATCGACACCTGAAGCCCTACCATTTGAAGACCAGATATACGAATCCCAGAACTGGCCCAAACTAATAGAGGAATGCTACACCAACCAAACCCTGCAGACCACAGTTCGTCAGGGAATAGCCTACAATATGGCAGCTGCTCTGCATGGTCAGAAATATGTTAAGAGTGGTAATGGGTCAGACTCCCTTGTTATGGGCGCCATTTACGCCAGAATGAATGGCGACCCCATCCCTATAATGAGTTGTGCTGGGTCCGGTAATAAGGGCGTGACCTGCATGGTTCCGGTTGTTAATTACAGCAGAGATCTTGATCTTGGCGAAGAACTAGAGATTAAAGGCGTCCTGGTAGCAATATTACTGACCACCCTCATAACCTCTCGGTTTGGTGAGGTTTCCTCGGTCTGCGGAGCGCAGTATGCCGCGGGTGCAGGCGTTATCGGTGGCTTACTCTATTTGAAAAACAAACTGGAACTCTTTGACGGTGCCTATAACAACTTTATATCAGCCATTGGCGGCGGATTCTGCGATGGAGCCAAGGGCAGTTGCTCCATGCGTGGTAATGTTGCTGTAAGTACTGCGATCAATGCGATTAATCATGCCGAAAACGGCTTCCTGGTCTCGGGGCGGGATGGCTTTCTTGGGGAGACATTCCATGAGACATTGGATCACCTGACTCAATACAATCCGCTTATCGCCAAATTTGAGCGTGAAACCATTGACATCCTACGGAACAAGTAAAAAAGCATCTAAACAAGGCAGAATCAAATGAATGATCCTGCCTGTAGGAGAAGATGATAAACAAGAAGTGTCTTACTTTTTCATTTTGCGAAGTCTGAGACTGGCAAGACCAACTAAACCGGTCCCAAAGAGAAACATTGTCGCAGGTTCCGGAACAGGTCTAGGATTCGCATCGACTAGAAAAGTAATGTCATTATAATCGTGATCACTGCCCCCGATTTGAAGGTCTTCCCAGGCCAGAAGGTAGCCATTTTTATAACTGTGCCCACCATAGTCAAATGCGCCAAGAGAGAAGGTTAGCATATGATCAAGTTGCTTGTCGTTGGTGTTGTGAAGTGGATCACTATAGTAACGGTTACGGGTTCCACCACTGTCTACGGAAAGACCAAATTCAAAAGTACCGGTTCCGGAAAAACTCCCCGTATACGTACCTTCGCTAAAAATCTCGAATCCAGAAACCCGATCAGAAAGACCCTGATAAGCACTGGAGCTGACAATACCCAGCTTATTTTTATACCCTGCTGACGAAGAAGTTATCTCCCACCAGGAGAGGTTGTGCCAGTAATCGTCGTCAGCGACATACATTGATCCTAAATCACCGTTGTCGGTATAACTTGACCCACTGATATGATTGATCACCTGGTAAACAGCAGGAGTATTATTGTTGAACACAGCGGGTAAGGGCGTTGCCGTGGTTATGGATGGAACCGTGCAGACAGTACATGTCAAAAAACAGATTAAAGATTTCCACTTGTTTATTCGCTTCATTTTTCAACTCCCTACCTGTAAGGAATACCCTTGAAGAACTATTTGTTCAGTAGAGAGATCATATGACCGTTGAAAACAAATGTGAATAGTCAGAACACTTAAACTTTACGGGATTTTTTCTTTATAGCCCCGGAGCGAGGGTCAGGTCTTGAAATACGACCTATCTGTCTGTTATTTTTAAGGTGGGAAGTAAAATACTGCCTTTCAAGACCCAGCCCAATTTTTTTATAGCCTGAACGATTGCTGCAATTGCCGTTCAGTACTATTGAACGAGCAATCGCAGTATTATGGTGCGATATGTCTATTGCACCATTGTCTTGAGCTCTATTGTTTTGTCGATCATATCAACGATAGGTACTGGTGGAACCTCTTTGATGCCGTATATTGCATCGAGGTGCATATCGTCTGGAACATGGCTGAGAAGCTTTTCGGCCACTTTCTGGTTGGCCTGACGAAAACGAAGCTTGACGTTTAAGGTGACAGGCTCGACGCTGTCGCTGCTCAATCCATAATGAACTTCGCGGTACCCTTTGGGAGGGATGGTGTCATGCTTAGAAAAACTTATGATTTCCCAGGGATCAATTGCAAAATGCATGTTTTCTCCCATACCATCTGAGTTAAACCGCCTGGTTCCTTCCGGAAGCTTTCCCTTGGCATCAACTTGTCCACTGCTCATGATAATTTTTCCGGCTGCATCGGTGGCTGTTACTTCAAGCCACATCTGTCGGATATTGGTCAGTGATGTGGGGAGATTATGTCCAGCTCGTCTATTGTTGACCCGGACCTTCACTTCGGCCAGTTTACCGTTTCTGTAAATTGGATCGATATCCAATTCAGCAGCGGCCTGCAGTCTGCCAACGGCCATCTCATATTTTTGATGGGCACTTACTGCCAGCTCTTCGTCACCAGCTTTTTTTGCTGCCATTTCAGTGAGTGCATACATCAGGAAGTTGGCACCATTAAAATAGTGATGATACTCTTCCCGAACAGGTTTTTGAAAGGTATCAGCTGAACGTTTAAATGTTTCAAGCTCAACCATATGGCAATCCTGACAAGTTATATTGTTGGCCGCATAGACACTATTCTTCCATTCTGAGTAGGTCATTTCCAGAGGGGTATGCTTGTCATAATGAGTGATCTGGTGACATGATGCACACAGTTCTGCCTGCAGATGCAAGGGAGATTCTACACATTCATGAAAATCTTCACCACAACCATCTTCAGCAGCAAAAGGACCATACTTTGTCAGGACAACTTCGCCCTCAATCTCCTTCCCCGGAGAAAGGATCATGGACCCATTCTCAGGCTGATGGGTTGGGGTTTGCCAGTGGGTATGTCCCTTTATTGAATGGCAAATATCACAGGAAACACCGGCCATGGCTACCGGGCTCAGATCCTTCAGACCTGCTCCTTTGATTTCTCCAGTCACCACAGCTGCGGCAGTGTGACACCCTTCACACTGTCTAGCAACGTCATGACCTATTTTGTCGATGGCGATGTTTAACTCCCCTTGGTAAATTGGGTCCTGAAATGCCAGAGAATGCATGGACCCCCGCCACTCCTCGTATTGTTGGGGATGGCATTCAGCACATGTTTCCGGATCAGTAAACTCCGCTGCAGATTTTTCCCACTGTATCAGGGACGGTGCGTAAGGGTACTGTGTCTTATCCACCTCCATTCCTGAGGCAAAAGCAATTGATGCACAAACTGCAAGACCTGCACTGGCACCAATAAGCCCACTCATTATTTTGAGTTTCATGTACTACCTCCATACTATAGAAATAAACGGCGCATCGTTACAGGTGTACCGATACGATAAAATGATAATGATGCTGTTATTTGTATTTAAGAGAATATATTTGCTCGCTCGAAGTAATCTTATGCACATGTTAAAACAAAAAACCAAGAAGTCAACAAGAAACGAACCCCTCGCCAAACAGGAACCACTCTCAACTTTATCATATAAATACTTATAATTTTACTATCACCACTGTTCAGACGGGTTTCATTAGCGAGAGAGCAAGGGGCAGATCTTAAAATACGACACATCCGTGTGTTCCTTTTTAAGACGGGAAATAAAACATTGCATTTCAAGACCCGGCCCCATAGTCTGATTTCATATTCTTCTGTATGAGTACTGGGGGACAGAGAAACATCATGAAGAACAAAGAAGACAAAAATTATCGGCTGCCGTTATTCCAGGGTATCCTGCCGCTTGAGCGGGCAAGATTGAGCGGCGACATCCTTGCAGGCCTCACGCTTGCTGCTCTAGCCATTCCTGGGACAATGGGCTATACCAAGATAATCGGCACACCAGTAATAACCGGGTTGTATACAATACTTATCCCGATGATGCTGTTTGCCATTTTCGGATCATCGAGACATCTGTCGGTCGGTGCCGATTCCGCGACGGCGGCGGTGGTTGCCGCTGGACTCGCCGGAATGGCTGTGCGAGGTTCGAACGAGTGGCTAGCCTTATGCAGCTTGCTCGCGCTGATGGCAGCGGCACTGATGTTTGCCGCACGAGTACTGCGACTCGGCTTTCTCGCCGATTTTCTCTCACGCACGGTCCTTACCGGATTTATGACTGGCGTCGGTGTGCAGGTAGCATTGCTGGAGGTGTCAGGCATGCTTGGTCTGCAGCGCATCAGCAATGATCCGATTCTAGATATCATCCACGATCTCAAGCAGATCGGAGAAACAAATCCCTATGCGGCAGGTTTCTCCATTGCTGTGCTGGCAGTTATCATCGGCGGCCAAAAAATATCGAAAAAAATCCCCGGTGGGCTAATTGCAGTAGTGGGAGCCATTGCCATCAGCTGGTCACTCGACCTCAGCCCCCATCTTGATACAATTGGTGCAGTTCCAAGCGGTCTGCCGACATTCGGTCTGCCCCATATTGAGTGGAGTTGGAAGTTGATCCAGAAGTTGTCGCCCCTCGCCTTTGCCTGTTTTGTGGTAATTCTCGCGCAGAGTGCCGCCACTTCGCGTGCCTATGCCGCAAAGTACAACGATCATTTCGACGAGAATGTGGACATGGTAGGACTTGGGATGGCCAATCTCGGCGCTGGCCTGTCGGGGACCTTCATCGTTAACGGCAGCCCGACTAACACTTCCATGGTCGACAGCGGCGGCGGGCGTAGCCAGGTGTCTCAGCTAACAGCCTGCATGCTGGTGTTGCTGGTGCTACTTTTTCTCACGGGGCCCCTCTCCTTTTTACCAACCGCTGTTCTCTCCGCTATCGTTTTCCTTGTTGCAATTAAAATGATTGACATCAAAGGCATGCAGACAATTTATACTGAGGCACGCGCCGAATTCTGGCTTGCCTTAATTACGGCTGCCACTGTGGTGGTGATTGGCGTCGAGCAGGGCATCATATTGGCCATGGTTCTGTCACTTATTGATCATCTGCGACGGGGCTATCGAGCCACAAATGCTGTCATTGTAGCGGACAAGAAAAAAAAAGGATGGCAGACTGTACCGGTATCAGTACCTCAGCAGATTGAACCTGGCCTGCTGATATACCTTTTCAGTCACAGCCTCTACTATGCCAACGCTGCTCAGTTCGCCGAAGAGGTCATACAGTTAGCAAAATCGAAAACAGAACCGCCTCTGAAGTGTATTTGTATCGAAGCAGCAGCTATCGGTGATGTCGATTTCTCCGCCGCAGCAATGTTGCGAGATACCCATTTCCTTCTAAAAGAACAGAGCATCCGGCTTGTATTCGCAAACATTTCCACTGAGGTACATAGCCAGTTTGACCGCTACAGAATTATTAAAACCATTGGCGCGGATGCGGTATATGGCTCGATTCACGCGGCTGTAGTTGCCTACAAACACAAGCCTGATGCCTCAAAGCCGTTGTCTGAAAAACAAATCTGATAAACATATGGCATAATCCTTCACACCAAGCTTCGATTACTGTATTCGGTTGCTTTGAATCGTTTTATATTTTTGTTAAGCCAATCAACGGTATCTTACAGATGGTTCAACTCATGATTGAAAGACAACATCTGACAATTTGCTCTTTTGGTCCATAAGAAGCTAACATTACCAGTACAAACCTTCCTCTATTCGTGGGATGAATGCATTTCAAATGCTTCCTGATAAGACCAGAGGACAGTGCAGGTTGCCAGTAGGAAAATCAACTTTTACCCGTCAGATTTTATGAAGAGCTTCGATCTCGTAATCATTACTATTTGCCAACCCCCTTATTATTACGACTTTTGTATTCAGGCCGGATACTATTGGCACAAATCAGAAGTAAGGCGTAATGGGACATCATGATCTCTTGCCACCGACGTCGATGCCCCCTCTGCTCCAAGCATCCCTCCAAAAATAGCTACTCCCCCAAAAAATCCTGTGATATACTCATCAATAGTCCCGGACGGGGAAACGGATAAGCCCCGTTGTCTTAGCAGAGTAGAAAGAACGTTTTCCATCATCCCCAAACCAGCAAAAAACAGTGTGGTGCTGTATGTCCACGACGCCGGACAGGGCTTGACCATATGCCCCCACGAGACAATTGCAAACAAACATGATGGAACTATTTAATTTTCTAATAGGTGGACAGAAGTCATGAATAGCCCCCCCCCCCAGGAACCGCTGGTGATCAAGTTGGTCTATTACGGCCCTGCCTTAAGTGGCAAAACCACCAACCTTATGCGTCTGCACGACCTGCTCCACCCCGAGCTGATTGGTGACCTAATGACCATGGAGACCCAGGACGACCGCACCCTGTTCTTTGATCTCCTGCCCCTGGGTTTTAGAACAGCAAACGGTATGCTGATCAAGATCAAACTGTTTACTGTTCCTGGTCAGGTGCAGCATGATGCCACCCGTAAGGCCGTGCTCTCCCGAGCTGATGGAGTAGCCTTTGTCGCAGACTCACAGAACAATCAGTCTATCAACAACGGAGAATCTTTTCAAAATCTGGCGGAAAATGCTGCACGAGTCGGACTTGATTTCGACAACATCCCTCTAGTTGTCCAATTCAACAAACGCGATCTGTCTGCCATTCTTAGCGAAGAAGAGATTCTTTCCCGCTGGGGAGCGGTGCCCTGGCCAGTGGTATTCAGTTCTGCCCTGACAGGCCAGGGGGTAATGGAAACATTTGCACAGCTGCTGCACCAGGTCTATGCACGCGTGGATAAGACACATCAACTTGCGCGACTACACGGCCTGAGCCGTGAAGCCTTTATTAAAGCCATCATGTACAATCAGCAGGAGGAAGCCCATGACTGATCATTTTGATCGACAGTTATCCCTGTCAGAGCTCTTTACAGAAAGGGAGATCAGTACCATCCAGTCAAACTTTTCTCGTCTCCTTGGACGGGAGTTGACACTTGAGGCTGCTGACAGTCCGATACAACCCGGCTATGAACGGAAAGCCATCAACTGGGACCTTGAGCCCATAGGCTACCTGCTTATGAAAGATGGCAATGGCGAATTGCTGCAGGCAGCAGTCGCCCTACTGGATATTCTGGTGCAGAATGCAGCCCGCTACCGTATGGCTAAAGACATCCACCAGGAAATAATCACCATCGACTACGAGGCATTACAGAAAAAGCATCAGGCCCTGCAGGAATCAGAAGCTCGTTATAAAGAACTCTCCAGACAGCTGAAGCAGAAGGTGACTGAGCAGGTGCAAACAATCCAGAAAAATCAAACAAAACTGTATCGGGCTGAAAAACAGGCAGCCGTGGGTCATCTTGCAGCTGGCATGGCCCATGAGATAAACACCCCCCTGGCCTACATCCAAAATAATTTTGCTACCGCTGTCTCGTACCAGGAAAGCCTGCAGGCCATCGAGAAAGAAATAAAAAAAGAGGATTGGGTGACCCTGAAGGAAATCTGGCAAGAAGAAGATATGGACTTTATCCTCGAAGATTTTCCCTCTCTCCTTGCTGACAACCTGGAAGGGATAAATAAAGTCGCTGCAATCGTGGCCGATTTGAAGAATTTTTCCGACATCGATCGCACCGAAATAGCCTTTGATGATATCAATGCACGATTACAGACAGTGTTGCGGATTCTCCAGCCACAGATACCAGAGGCTATAAAAGTTATCCTCGAATTGGAAAAACTGCCTCCCCTGTCCTGTGACCCGGCCCATATCGGACAGGTCTTCTACAGCCTCCTCTATAACAGTATTCAGGCCATCGAGGGTTCGGGCCAGATCGTTATCCAAACAACCATCATAGAAGGGGCGATACAAATCTGCATCCGGGATAATGGCAAAGGGATAGCCCCGGAACATCTACCCCACATCTTTGACCCATTTTTCACAACCAGAGAGATTGGCCAAGGGACAGGGCTGGGCCTGGCAGTCTGTCATGAGATTATCAAGGCCCATGGTGGGAGCATCAGGGTTACAAGTGAACCTAAAGTTGGCACAACCTTTAACATATCCTTCCCTGTCGGGCAGTAACCATCACCAGAAGATGAGAACACAATGACTGACTACTCCTCCCTCTTTACTGGCAAAGCAAAGGGCGCTGCGAAAGCTCTGGATAAGCCTGAACCGTATCGACTGTTGCTGGTGGATGATGAGCCCAATATCCTCTCGTCCCTGAAACGGATGTTCAGGAAGGAGAATTATAAGATCAGTACCGCTGGCAGTGGCCAGGAGGCGTTGGATCTCCTGAGCCGGGAAAAATTTCAGTTGATCATTTCCGACCAGATGATGCCCAACATGTCTGGAGCAGAGCTCCTGCAACAGGTCAGAGAATGCTACCCGGATACCATTCGTATCATGCTCACCGGCCATGCCGACGTATCAGCAGTAATGGGCGCAATAAAAGGTGGTGCAGTCTATCGTTTTATCATTAAACCTGCCCAAGAAGATGATCTGCGGCTTAGTGTTGCCCTGGCACTTGAACAGTATGACATTGTTCAGAAGAACAAGGAACTGCTGGCAGAAAACACAAAGCAGTCTAAGGAAATCAAGGCATTATCCCAGATGGCCATGGCCAGCAAAAGCCAGCTGCCATTCCTGCTGAATAAACATGGATTTATCAGCGACAGACAGATGCAGGAACTCTACCATCTGCAGAGCACGAAAAAATCTCCCATGATCAATATCCTGCTGAAGCGAGATTGGGTGAGTGAAAAGCAGATCAAAAAACTGCTTTGCCAGGAATTTCTTCTAGAAGAGATCGCCCTCCACGAATTTCAGGTCTCTCCCAGTGCAACAAAGCTCATTCCCCATATTTTCTGTGTAAAACAGCAGGTGTTGCCCCTACAGTTAAAAAACAAACAACTGCTACTGGCCATGGTGGACCCCAGTGATCAGGAGATGTTGAAAAATCTCCGCTTTATTACCGGCCTCCAGATTGAGCCGGTACTGGTCGATCTCAGCGCCCTGGAGAGTAAGATTGCTGCTGTCTATGGAACGGGCGGGTCTGGTGATTCCTTCCAGGATATTGCCGCGCTTGTTGAGACCAGCGACCCCCTGGACGCCATCGAAATTATCATCGAGGAAGAAGATGACATTCCCCTCAACGAACTGCTTATGGCAACGCAGGAGCCTCCGGCCATCCGGCTGGTCAATGCCATTATCCTCGAGGGAATACGCCATGAGGCCAGCGATATCCACATCCAGCCACATGCCAAGAATGTAGTCGTGCGCTACCGGATCGACGGTGTTTTGGAGGACAAGATCCAGATCCCCCTTGAGCTGCACAAACAGCTAGTTTCCCGCATCAAAATTATGGCCGAGCTTGATATCACAGAACGGCGACACCCCCAGGATGGTAGAATCACGGTCAAGTCTCCACTAAAAATCGTCGACCTGCGTCTTTCCACCCTGCCCACCATAAATGGTGAAAAGATCGTGATGCGCCTTCTTGATCGCAATGCCGCCATTCACACCATTGATGCGCTGGGATTTTCAGATATCAACCGCCAACGCATTATGAATATGGTGGATACACCCCAGGGAATTATTCTGGCCACAGGCCCCACGGGCAGCGGTAAAACCACCACCCTCTATTCACTGCTGCAACATAATGTGTCTTCACAAAAAAACTACGTCACCATTGAAGATCCGGTTGAGTATTATCTCAGTACAGCCACTCAGGTGCATATCCTGGAAAAGATTGGCCTTGATTTTCCCACTGTCCTGCGTTCTGTGCTGCGGCAGGATCCGGATGTCATTCTCCTTGGAGAAATACGTGATCCGGAGACGGCTAAGGTCTCCTTTAACGCTGCCCTGACAGGTCATCAGGTCTTTTCCACCCTTCATACCAACTCAGCCATTGAAACAATCGCCCGACTCATTGATCTAGGCCTGCGCCCCTACGTCATTGCCAGCGCCTTGCTAGGAGTCATTGCCCAACGGCTGGTGCGCAAAATTTGTCCCCACTGCAAACAAGCGGTCCAGGAAAATCCTAGCATTTTACGGCGCCTTGGCCCATTTTTTAGCGAGCCAACCCTGCAGACCTTTGCCGGTAAGGGATGCATACGTTGCAACCAGACAGGTTACAAAGGTCGATACCCGCTACACGAGATCCTTATTATCAATGACCGAATGCGCCATCTGCTCTCTCAAAATAAGAGCATTATTGAAATCGGACGTGCTGCCACTGAAGACAAGACAGTCTTTCTTATTGAAGATGCGAGAAACAAGGTCAACGATGGATATACCACAGTTTCCGAGGTGTTTCGTGTACTCGGCCCGCAGGTTACCGTTTAAGAACCAATCATTTTTCTGGATAAAAACTCAGGACTTACTCAAAAACAAATCAGAATCCTAACTATTTAGCGAGAGCAACTAATTACCATTACCTCTGAACGGTACCTGTTTAGCAGGTAAGCGCAGACTCCGTGCTTCACATTTGGTTATTTTGAGCTCCGAGGCATACTCATGCTATTCGAGAAGGCTATAATGGAAGTAGCTGGAGTGCTGTTGAAGGTACTCAGGATCTTACTCTATTTTTAAGTGAGCTTTTCATGTGACGGCAAAAGTATTTTTTAATGCAGGGAAAGCAGAATAACTTGAGCCTTACTTTCATCTCTGACTTAATTTACCGATTCGGAAAACCAGCATATTCTTTCTTGTTCTCCTGTTCTTCTAGGACTTCTCGGACAGCATGGACAAGTTCCATGTTTTCAACCGGTTTGTAGAGATATCGGCTGATTCCCAGCATCAGTGCATCCTTGGCCGAAACCACACTGGAATGACCGGTACACATAATCACCGCTATATTTGGGTTTACTTTTATCACCTCAGTGGTCAGTTCTGCCCCGGTCAGATGGGGCATGGTCTGATCGGTTATCAATAAATCATAGAATTCAGGATCCTGTCGCACCTTTTCCAGAGCCTTCCTGCTGGAGGTTTCCTCGGTTACCTGATAGCCCAAATCACTGAGGATGCGACCGTTAATCCTGACCAGCAGAAGATCATCATCAACGACAAGGATTTTTTCATTGCCTGTAACTGTTTTTTGTTCAGGTGTTTTTTGTACAGCAGGGGGGGCAGCGTCAGCATCCTCCATTGCAGGCAGAGAGACCCGAAAGATTGAACCTGCACCAATCCTGCTCTCAACTTCGATTACACCATGATACTCTTCGACGATTCCGTGGATAACGGCCAGCCCCATCCCCGTCCCCTTACCAACTTCTTTAGTCGTAAAAAAGGGTTCCAACATACGTTCCTGTGTCTCCTTGTCCATGCCCGCCCCTGTGTCGGAGACTTGGAAAACTACATAGCGTCCAGGAATTAATGCATTTTTCATGGAATCTCCGGCCCTGACCTCGTGGTTTTGGAGGCTGACACTTAATACCCCTTTTTCCCCTTCCATGGACTGGAAGCCGTTGGTACAGAGATTGACCAGAATCTGATGAATCTGGGTAGGATCGGCAAAGATTCTATCGCTTTTTTTATCCAGATTCGCTTTAATAATAACTGTGCTGGGCAGGGTGGCATGGAGCATTGTGACCACCTCCTGGACAATATCATAGGGTTCTACAACCTGTAGGTGGTGTTCACTTTTCCGGCTGAAGCTGAGGATCTGTTGCACCAGGTCCCTGGCCCGCTCAGCAGACTGCAATACCTGAGCAATATCTTTGCGGGAGGGACTTTCGGCTGGGAGATCGTTTTCCACAAATTCGGAATACCCAATGATTGCCGCAAGAATATTATTAAAATCATGGGCAATTCCACCTGCAAGAGTGCCGATGGCCTCCATCTTATGGGCTTGGTACAATTCTTCTTCCAGTTGCTTTTGCGCTGTAATATCCCTTGCAATATGGACCAAATATTCCATCTTGCCGTCCACTCCAAGTAGGGGGGAGGAAGTGATATGGAAGATTTTTTTCAGGTTCTCGTGACGGATGATTGGTGGATGCTCTTCCTGTTTCATTGAGACAGTGAGCAAAGGACAGTCCTGACAAGGGGTTCCTTCTCCGCGAAAGACCTGATAGCAAAAATGGCCGACCAACTCTCCAGAGGCCACCTCAAAAAATTCCTCGGCTGCCCTGTTTGCCCGCACTATACGCATATCCGCATCCTGAATGGTAATGAGGTCAGCAATGGAGTTAAAGGTTCGTTCCCATTCCTCCTTACTCTTACGCAGGGTGTCTTCCACAGCCCTCTGTTCAGTTAGGTCGTGGCGGCGCATAAAGATACTGAGAGGGTTTTGTTCACTATCTCTGACGATGGTCACGGTAAATTCCAGAGGCAACCCGCTATCATTATCCTGATGCTCAGGTTCCCGAATAATATGGGCATTGCGCAATGCCTTCTGTGCTTCCCCAATGGGGCAGAAGTCGACATTCCCCAAGGGATGGACTATTTCTTCAATAGGCATTCCAACGGCACTCTCCGGGGTTGTTTTCATCACCTCATAAAATGCTTTATTTGCCCGAAGGAGGTGACGATCAAGGTCCAGGAGATAAATAGTATCATGATCTGCATCCATGGCAGTGCCCCATTCCAGGGCCGCCTGTTTACGTTTAGCGATTTCCAGGCTCATGGCGTTGAGGATGCGGTTAAAACTGAGATGGAGGGCAGTGAATCCTAAAAAAAGGAGGAAGACGGTGAAGGCAGCGGTTCGCCGCAGAAAGCTCCGTTTTTCCTGTACAAAATCGGTAATATCCTGAAGAATAATCAAACCACCGACAGAACTTCCCTCGAAATCATTAAAGACCTGATGGGTATGGATGATATATTGTTTACCCTCTATTTGTACCTGGGTATGAAATTCTGCCCCCATGGGCAGATCCAAAGGAAGTTTGGAGTAGATAGGGTCGCCATGACTGTTGATAACATAACCGTCACGTCTGACCAGGGGGAACTTATTAAAAGCGGTGGCTTTTTTCCACTGCTCTTCGCGAAAACAGCTGGTGACTGGCATGAGCAGCACTCCATGCACCATATCCACTGCCTGGTGCATATCGAGTCCAAACTCCACGGCCCCCACGTAATGCTCTTGGTAAAAGACAGGGGCGATAACTCGGAAAAACCCGCCATGGTTCCCGATTTCAAAGCCGGAAACGGGTTTCTTCTCTTTATGGATCTTTTTGAGGGACGGTCTGGTTGTGATCAGATCTTCTCCCCAGGTCTCGGGTGCATGGATACGGAGAAAAGAGTGGCCATCGGGCAGGTGAAAGTGGATATTTGAAAAATAACTATTTTCTTTCTGCAGGGTATCCAATTTGGGACGACAGAGTTTATAAAGCCGTTCCCGGTCACGATGAGCAAAGGCCTCGATAATTTCGGGTTGCATATGGAGAAAGGTTTGCAACCGCTTTTCATAATCGTGGAGGGAGCGTTTGCGAACCTCTTGAATGCTAAGGTCAATATCTGCCTCAGTACTCGAAATTAGCAGATCTATGGTTCTGTTGTGCTGGCTGACACCATAATAGAAAAAGGAAAAAGCCAAAGCAAGAATGATGGTGGAAACGATGATCAGGGCCTTGTTTCTGTCTCCCATGATCATGACTCTCTTTTTTTGATTGTTCATCATCACCTCTGAGAGCGTATGACTACACCCATAAGTTTTTACCAGTACATTATCATTCCGAATCATAACACAAAACGGGGCATTTAACCAATCAATTAAATGCAGTATATTACAGGTAACTTAACGACTTTTTTGCACTTGTCTGAAGAGTCATTATTAGACGTAGGATAGAGTAGGATATTGAATAAGCATTCAATCAACACTGACAGTTTAGACCTGCAGCAACTCCCCAAATTTTACCACTAGCCGTTCCCATGCCCATAATCCAGCGTGGTAACAATCATCTCGCTTGTTTTGTTTCTGAAGATGATCATTTATTTTATAGCGATCGCTTAGCTGAAGATTCAAGAGGAACGCCTTACAAATTACCAAGCATTCTTCATCTACCATCTGGAGGGGAAACTCTTGGAAGGAATAAGGAACAATGTCAGAAAAGTATGGCGTGAATTTTACTCTGACCAAACGTAGTTGTTTACTTGAGAGCAATGGAGGCCTCTCAAGTTTAAAAAAAGAAGCGAATGATAGAGATCTCTACTAACAGTTCTTATAGCCAAACAGTCAAAAAAACAGAGCATATCCCGAATCATCTTTAATTTCTCCATTTTTTAAAAACTTCCTAGTTTTCTACAACAAAATCAAAGCACTCGCTCTCCCTCCTTGCTTGATTGAGTTGAGAGGAGCAGCTAGACAACAGGCTTTCCCATTGACATTTAGGAGTTTTTTAATATTATACAATATTATTTTGTAGAATATATGTGTGTGCAATTTTTTATTGTGCAATAAAAACAAACCTGACTTTCTTCTCCCCTAACAACAACCTGTAGAACAGGAACAGTATGGAAAAAATAATCATAGAAAAACTCTATAAGATTTTTGGTGACTCTCCTGAAAAAGCTATGGAGCTGCTGAGACAAGGCGGCAACAAAGAGAGCATACTGGAAAAAAGCGGCATGACCGTCGGTGTCCAGGATGCAAGCTTTACAGTGAACAGTGGTGAAATTTTTGTAGTTATGGGCCTTTCCGGATCCGGTAAGTCCACCTTGGTGCGGATGCTGAATCGCTTGATTGAACCGACTAGCGGCAGAGTTCTGGTGGATGGGAAAGACATAACCGCAATGCCACAGAACGAACTGGTCAAATTTCGGCTCCACAATATGAGTATGGTCTTTCAATCCTTTGCCCTTATGCCCCATCTCACAGTCCTTGAAAATGCAGCATTCGGCCTGGATCTGGCAGGGATTGATAAGGTAAAACAGAAAGAACGGGCTATGGAGGCACTGGAGCAGGTTGGACTGTCCGGCTGGGAAGATTCCTACCCCAAACAACTCAGCGGTGGAATGCAGCAGCGGGTTGGTCTGGCACGAGGCCTTGCCGTTGATCCGGAGATTATCCTTATGGATGAAGCCTTTTCCGCACTTGATCCTCTTATTCGGACCGAGATGCAGGACGAACTCCTGAAATTACAAAAACGGGATCAACGTACCATCATCTTTATCTCCCATGATCTGGACGAAGCCCTGCGTATTGGTGACAGAATTGCCATCATGGAAGGTGGCAGAGTGGTCCAGGTGGGAACCCCGGAAGAGATCCTGCAGAACCCTGCCGATGATTATGTGAAGGCATTTTTCCGCGGGGTAGACCCAACTAGTGTTATCTCGGCAAGTGATATTGTCCGCGATACGCAGCTGACGATCATCAAATCCAGGGTCGGCAGTTTGCGAGCCGCCCATGAATTGTTGAGCAGCGGAGACCGGGAATATGGCTATGTGCTGGACTCGGAAAAAAGATTTTTGGGTATGATCACTGCGGAAAAGGTACGTGACTGTCTAGAAAAAGGCGCATCAGATTACCCGATAGATCAATGTTTTATTGAGGACATTGCCACCGCAAGCATGGATGACTCCATGCAAGATATCCTCCCGGAAGTTGCATCCAGTGCCTGGCCCGTTCCAGTGCTTGATGATCAGGGAATTTACCAAGGCGTCGTCTCCAAGAACAGATTTCTGCGGACCCTGCATCGGACAGACCAGTCAGCACCAGACTATAGCGAACCAGAGGAAATATAAATGTTTGAAGATAAAGTTATTCCACTCGACAGCTGGGTCACACTATTTGTTGACTGGCTGGTGGAAAATTACCGGGATTTTTTTCAATCCCTCAAATGGCCAGTGGATCAGACACTCAACGGTCTGGATTTTGGGTTAAACTGGATTCACCCCCTGATCATCATTGCGCTTATCAGTTTTGCGGCCTATCGCTTTTCCGGAAAAGGACTGGCTGTTTTTTCAGCTGTAATGTTGACTTTTATCGGCCTGCTTGGTCTCTGGGAAGACACCATGACCACCCTGGCCATGGTTCTTTCCTCCGTTGTTTTTTGCGCTCTGGCAGGCATTCCACTTGGAATATGGGCAGGCCGAAGTGATCGCTTTGAAACTGCTCTGAGACCTGTGCTTGATGCCATGCAGACAACACCTGCCTTTGTATACCTGGTTCCGATTGTGATGCTCTTCTCGGTGGGCAATGTGGCAGGAGTTCTGGCCACCATCGTCTTTGCCCTGCCACCTGTTATTCGTCTTACAAGCCTTGGTATTCGTCAAGTTCATCCCGAGTTAGTCGAAGCTGCGCAAGCCTTTGGGGCAACGCGATGGCAAGTGCTACGCAGAGTGCAGATTCCACTTGCCCTGCCAACGATCATGGCCGGCCTCAATCAGACTATTATGATGGCTCTGTCCATGGTAGTTATTGCTGCACTTATCGGTGCAGGTGGTCTTGGATCTCCGGTTATTTTGGGCCTAAACACTCTTGATATTGGTCAGGCTGTGACCGGTGGACTGGGTATAGTCTTAATTGCCATTATACTGGACCGGATTACTCAGGGTATGGCTCAAAGAAAGTAACTGTCTCAACCAATGGATTTTTTCACTGAAACACAAGA
Organism: uncultured Desulfocapsa sp.; assembly: GCA_964505715.1. Classification (GTDB taxonomy): domain Bacteria; phylum Desulfobacterota; class Desulfobulbia; order Desulfobulbales; family Desulfocapsaceae; genus Desulfocapsa. Next base: position 26,186 of record CAZDJE010000001.1, read on the forward strand.
CAAACTCCCCGCTGGACAATTACCAGGGCCCAAGATCCTCGGCATTGGTGGCAGTCCCAGGAAAGGCGGGAATTCCGATATACTTTTGCAGCATATTCTTCATAATATCGGAGAAACAAAACAGTTAAGAGACCATCAATTTCAGTCATGTATTGGCTGTGAAAAATGTAGAAAAGAGAAAATCTGTACAGGCTTACAGGATGGCATGTCTCTTCTGTACCCGAAAATAATTGAGGCAAAGGGCTTGGTTCTTGTCTCGCCTACGCACAACTATAACATTACAGCATTAATGAAAGCCTTTATTGATCGCTTATACTGTTTTTACAACTTTGAAAGCAAAAACCGTCCCTGTCCATGGTCGAGCCAATTGGAAAATCAAGGTCGAAAAGCAGTTATAGTGGCTGTGTGTGAGCAGGAAAACAAACAGGATATGGGATTTACACTCGAGGCAATGCGCCTTCCTCTGGAAGCATTGGGCTATGAAATCATAGAAGAATTGCCAGTTTTCGGGGCTTTTGCCAGAGGGAAGGTAAAAGAAAAAGAACAAATTCTGGCTAAAGCCTCAGATCTTGGAACGCTTCTGGCCCAGGCTGTCTCGTAACAACGCTTATTCTAGATACAATAGATTCACAAAATACTATTCTACTCAAGGAGTAAATGATGAAAAGATTTAAAACAGCACTAACTGCACTTGCTTTTACCATGATGCTTAGCGCACAACCGGCCATGGCAACTGACCAGCCCGGAAAAGGAGTCACCGTAAATCCGGCAAGAGCAACATGGAATACTGGTTTTTTTCAGGAAGCCCTTGTCCGTCGTGGTCTGGAAACACTTGGCTATACTGTAAAGAAGCCAAAAAATCTGGCAAACCCTATTTTTTACAAGTCACTAACCCTGGGCGACCTTGATTACTGGTGTAACGGCTGGTTCCCTATGCATAATGCCCAACTGCCCAAAGACTTTGATGAAAAAGCCTCCAAGTACGGCTACGTAGTAAAGGCTGGTGGCCTGCAGGGGTATCTGGTTTCCAAAAAGGACGCTGATAAGTATAATATTCAATCACTCGATGATTTCAAACGTGACGAGGTTAAAAAAGCCTTTGATAAAAATGGTGACGGTAAAGCGGACCTGACAGCGTGTCCTCCAGGTTGGGCTTGTGAAGGGGTTATTACCCATCACATGGACGTCTATGATCTGGATGCGCATATTAATCCTGTCAAAGCCGCCTATGAGGCAGGTATGGCTTCAACTCTTGCCGAATACAAGAGCGGTGAGCCCATCTTCTTTTACACCTGGGCACCAAACTGGACAATTTTCAAACTGAAACCCGGTAAAGATGTTGTGTGGATCAATGTTCCCAAAATCATCCCTAGTGAAGCTCAGAAAGTGGCTGTAGACCGGATGACTGTCTCGGGAATCGAAGGTGCGGTTAGCGATCCTCTCAAGGCAGGCTTTGTGGTCTCGGATATTCAAATCGTTGCCAACAAAAAGTTTACCAGTGAAAATCCTGCTGCACAGAAATTTTTTGAGATTTTCACTCTTCCCCTTGGTGATATCAATGAGCAGAATACCAAGATGAATTCAGGCGAGAAATCAGCTAAAGATATTGATCGCCATGTTGATGAGTGGATAGCAAAAAATAGCGCACAATGGAACACTTGGCTCACAGCAGCACGGGCCGCAGCAAAATAAACCTACCCGTCACTCACACACCCGCCTCAAGCCTGGCTCTTCTCAGTTGTTGAGCCAGGCTTTTTCTCTTTTAAAATGCTTTCCAATTATTCTATAAAATATTAAATTGACAAAAACTATTCAAAAACACTCTATATCCTTTTACAGTATCCAGACATAATCAACAGTCAGCGCAGACAAAACATATCTCAAAGTGAATACGTTTATGGAAGATCGTCAGAAGCAAATGCAAAATATTACCAAACAGCTGCGGGTTGTTTTCCAGGCTGTTCAGTCTCACTCCAAAACTGTAGAAAAAAATTGTGGCCTCAGTGGAGCAAAGCTATGGATGATGTGGGAACTTTTTTCCACCCCCGGAATACGAGTCTCGGAACTTGCCAGAACGCTCACCATTCACCCCTCAACCTGCAGCAATATGCTTGATCAGCTGGAAGAAAAGGATCTAGTACGCCGTGACAGAAATAAAGTCGATCAGCGTACTGTAAACCTGTATCTGACAGACACCGGGACTACGCTTCTGGCTAAGGCACCCCGTCCTGCTCAAGGAACCATGTCCGAAGCTCTTGAACATCTTAGCGATCAACACCTAAACAACCTTGCATCTGGATTAAACCACCTTCTTGGAGCTATGCAGTGCAAAGATGAGAAGACAGGCATGCTACCCATTCCGGGAGAATAATGCTTAGAGACAAGCTCCTGGTTACTCTCTGAAAAATCACCCAGTGTCAACTATTCGAAATGGCACTCAATATACATACAAACACCTACACTACACAGTAAGCACTGTGACTAAACAGCAGATCTCAACATGTTGTGTGCAGTGTTGGTTTTTTCTTTAATAGAATCAAGGCAATACGTTTAATTCTGCAACGGCCACAACCTTTCTAGCCCCCTGGTAGTTCTGACAGAAAAGTACTCATTTTTGAGCAGGTAATGCAGGTTGTGAAGGCAAGTTTCAAATAAATTCTCTTTTTAAATTATTGGTCATTCTGGAATTCCCTACATTATCCCCCGCTATTTGTGCTATATTTACCACATGAGATACTATTATGTGGTATCTCATTGACAGAGCGGGGACTGCATGGGCGTAAACTATATACTTTACCTTCTTTATGGACTGGCCTTTTTTACGCTGGGAGTGGCGATCCTTTCCAGAGATATTCGGCTCAGCGAGCTTGGAATCGCCAGAATCATCTGGTTACTTGCCGCTTTTGGTCTTGTTCATGGTTTTCATGAGTGGATGGAATTACTTGAACAGCTGGACCCGGATATAAAGACACCACTATTTGCCCTGTTTCGACTAGCCACAGTCTCCATATCTTTTTTATTTCTCCTCTACTTTGCCTTGTTCCTTAATATTATAACTCTTTACGGTGATCAGGCTCTGAAAACAACTCCCCAACTTGTTAAAGCCTTGATCGGGGTCTCAGCACTCTCACTCATCGGCTATGCGGCATACCTTGATATTGGTACTGGAAAAGATTTTAATACCCGTTTATTCGTTGCTTTCCCAGGTGGTTTGCTCTCTGGAATAGGGCTGATAATGTATTCACGAATTGTTCAGACTTTTTCAACAAAAGTCGCAGTGAATTTCATTTTTGCCGGGAGCTGTATGATCTGTTATTCCCTTTTGACTGGAATTATTCCCTCGGATGCCGTTATTCCAGTATTAGAGGTGAAAATAATTTTATTTAGGGGAATAAGTGCTTTCTTAATTACGTTTTTTACAATCAGAGGACTATCTGTTTTTAGCCTTGAACAGCGTGAACTCACCAATGAATACCTACAACGCTTTTCTCAGTCTGAAAAGCTTACCTCCATGGGTATTCTGGCAGCAGGTATCGCCCATGAAATCAATAACCCACTGGCTAATGTTTCTTTAAATGTAGAAATGTTAAAGGACCTGTCTGGAGACAATGAGAAGATAAATAAAAAGATTGAAACAATCGAACGCAATGTTAGCCGTGCCTCTAAAATTGCCAGGGAATTACTCTATTTTGCAAGAGATGAAGGCACTGAGTTAAAACATATTGATCTCAATCGTATTGTGAGGAGCAGCAAAAATTTATTAAAAAATCAAAAACTCAATTCGATAATACGCTTAGACTTACAGGATATTCCGAAAATCATGGGGATTTCATGGAAACTCGAGGAAGTTTTTATCAACTTACTAATGAACAGTATCGATGCCTGTAGGGAACAAGATTCCATTACCATTACAACATATACGAAGAACAACACCGTTATGGCAGTAATTACAGATACTGGTCATGGTATAGCCGATAAAATTTGTTCAAAAATATTTGATCCGTTTTTTACTACTAAAGAGGTTGGCAGTGGTACGGGATTAGGTTTGTCTGTGTCCTATAATATAATTAAGCAGCATGGTGGAAATATCTCCTTTCAAAGCAGTGAAGATGGAGGAACTGTTATGACACTCTCTTTTCCGGTGGTACCCAGTGACAGCTAAAACAATTCTAGTGGTCGAAGATGATCAGGATCTGCGCGAGAGTCTTGTGGAGATCCTGCAGGATAAGGGTTTTACAGTAAATGGCTGTGATTCTGCAGAGGCAGCCCTTGAACATATAAAGAGCACCCCGCCCCTGTTGGCCATCGTAGACAATATGATGCCAGGTATGGGAGGTATGGCCCTTATGCCTCTCTTAAAAAATTATTTTCCAAATATCAGGATTATTATGATCACAGCCTTTTCCACCGTTGAAAATGCTGTGGCAGCCATGAAAAATGGTGCCGATGACTATCTCAGCAAACCCTTCCGAAGAGAGGAACTGCTAGCTGCCATTCGTTGCAACTTTGAAGAACTAAAATTTTCCAGGCAGTTATCAGAGCCTGTCATGGATGTTACCCTTGCCTGTCTTGCAAACCAAATAAGAAGGCAGATTCTTGTGGCTCTTGCCGAGGAAAAACATATACGCTTTATGAACCTGACCCGCTCCCTTGGGATCAGTGACCATACCAAAGTTAATTTTCATTTAAAGAAGCTTAAGATGAACAACCTGATATCCCAGGACCGGGAAAAAGCGTACCGTTTAACCCCGGAAGGTGAGAAAATGGTCGATTGCTTACAGCTGCTCTCCAAAAGAATTTCTTTATAATCACAGATAGCTAGTACCACGTTGTGAAGTCTTATCCACATAACTAACCAATTCTGTGAGCAAGCTTTCTCTAGAATCAATCCTATTTTTTTCCTACACTTGAAACATACAGGGGAGTTTTTACTGGCAATACAAACACCAAAAAAAGGGAGGAAAGTGTATGAAAAAGGTATTGAGGCGAGTCGCATTCACATCTGCTACTATTCTTTTGGTCTGTTCAGGTAGTGCTTTTGCGGAAAGAGGCTATGTGGGAAGTCAAACATGTTTTAAATGCCATCCTGATCAGTATAATGATTTTATCGTGTCCGGTCACTCCTACAAGCTATCCAGGGCTGAAGATGCGATGAAACGCCCGATTCCACTGCCCAAAGGCTATACTTGGGATGACATTTCTTATGTTATTGGCGGGAAGTATAAAAAATCGAGATATATTGATAACAATGGTTTTATCATTACAGCCGCCAAAGACGGCTCTGAAATGAAGAATCAGTACAATATGCAGACTGGCGAATGGTCCTTTTATCATAAAGGTGAAAAGAAGCCTTATAGTTGCGGTAATTGTCATACAACCGGTTATCAAAAGGAAGGTCATCAGGATGGAAAAGAGGGACTCATAGGTACGTGGGCGGCTCCTGGCGTTCAGTGTGAAGCTTGTCACGGGCCTGCTGGTGATCATATTAAAAGTGATAAAGCAGCTAAAGAAAATAAACTTATGCTTAACACCAAATTGGCACTCTGCGGTGGTTGCCATATCAGGGGGGATAAAAACAAAATTCCAGCCAAGGGCGGTTTTATCAAGCACCATGAGCAGTTTAACGAACTCCTGACAGGACCACACACCGAAGAGAATGATATATCCTGTGTGAGCTGCCATAATCCACATAAAATGGCAAGATTAAAGACAGGAATCATAGCCACTTGTGGATCCTGCCATGAAGACGAACAGGCAGCTTTTGCAAAAAACACTCATTCTCAGGTTGGTATCCAGTGCCGGGAATGTCATATGCCACGAGCCAGTAAGTCTGCTGTAAAAGTATCTAGTACCGAGGGCGATATAAGAACCCATATTTTCAAAATCAGTACTGATGCAGATGCAAAAATGTTTTCAGAAGATGGGAAATATGCGGTGGGTGGTTACGTAACCCTCGATTTTGCCTGTCTAAACTGTCACAAGAACAAAGACTTAAAATGGGCAGCAAGTAAGGCTGCTAATATGCATGGCACAAAATAAATAAGAGAAAGGACGTTGTTTAGAGTCCTTGAAAAAAAGGATCTTCCAACTAACAGATGACTTACCCCCTGCATTTGGTCACAAGGGTAAGTCATCTGACTGGGAGAATGCTGTTCGTTGCTGTCCTTAACCATCCGTTTAAAAAAAGAATATGAGTGAATCTCCCTCAGAATGGGAGATGGGGTCAAATCTTTATCCTTGGCATGTCGTCTCTATTACTTCAAGCAGCTTGAAATTTTCGTATCCTTTTTACCCTACTCCGTAAACGGCTTCTGCCTTGGCTCACAGCACGGTAACCTATCCCCATAAGCTTACTAATCTGGGAATTAGTCAATCCGCCATACCGGTACAGTATATCCATCGCTATGTGTCGCATGACAACGGGAGCTGTCAACAGTTTTCCCCGTGATAACTCGGTCTCCGTTATCATTATCTTGATGATCCTTTTTTTACTCCAATAGGAAATTTCCACCGATTGTTGGCCTCTCGCGATCATTTTGGATAGAAAGATATTTTCCCGATATTATGAAAATAAAATGCTCTTTCCAATAATTAAATCTTGAATGATTTCTCCTTCAGTCAGGTCCAGAGATCCGTCAGTGTCAAGAGTAAAGATTTGACCCCTTGCCTGCCCTGCTACCGGCTCACTGAAGAGGCTCGAGTCACTAGTCAAAAGGTGTAAAAAAGGTCCAATCTCTTGCTTTATTTTTTCAAATATGAGGTACTAAAAAGAGAGCGTAGTCCAAAATCATTCAAAGAATACCGACATACAAAATATGATCACCTTTGCTCGTCAATTACCATTCATTACCTATCTCCTGATTTTCCTCCTGCTACAGGTCATCCTAGCGGGCCTGCTCTCCTATGGTAAACAGCAGGTATCGGACAGCTACCAGCAGCAGTCTGCCCGGGAGCTTGAAAATGATTTCAATTTTTCCCTTTCTCACTATCGTGATATTTCAAACCTTTTTTTTAAAACTGAAATAAATAAGCCCTCCATTCTATCTCTTATGGAACGAGCCAACGGAGTATCTCAAAAAGAGCAGATTCCTCTAAGACAAAACCTTCTTGATAGTATTAATCCGGTATTCAATGCTGTAAAAAGCAAACTTCGCCATGTACATTTTCATCTAGCAAATGGTGACAGTTTTTTACGAATGCATATGCCTCAATTATTTGGAGACAATCTCTATCAGGCACGGGAAAGTATACGTCTTATTGGCCAGGAGCACGAATTTCTTGAAGGTTTTGAACTCGGACGTCATTACTATGCAATCCGCTACATCTATCCTCTTCTCAATGCGGAAAAGAAATTTATTGGAAGTATGGAGACAGGTATTTCTTTTCAACAGTTTAGGCAAAGCCTCTCTGAACTAGCAGAAGGTGAATATTTCCTTCTGGTCAGGAAACATATTGGGGACAAAAAATTAGTCACTGCAGGGAAAGAACATTTCGAGACTTCTCTTCTTAGTAACCAGTTCCTTATGGAAAAAATAAATCCCGATGACATAACCCTACCTCAACACATAAAAAGCCAGAACCATATTCCCCAACATACCCAGGCCATGATCGAAGAGAAGATCAAGAAAAAAGCAGCTCTTCATCTGAGGGAGGACAAATCATTCAGCCTAACCACCAGGGTAAAAAAACAGGATTATCTGATTTCATTTCTTCCAGTGAAAAATATTGTAAACAGCGACATTGGATACCTGGTAAAATACGCCAGGGATTCAAATTATGCCTATATTGAGAATGGCTACCTCCTATCCTATTGTATTGGTACTGTTCTTATCCTTTTTATTTTATGTCTCTACCACTGGTCCACGAATAAGATTTTCAATCAACTGAATTTCCAGCAAAACCTGATTGATTCCGTTCCAACACCTCTTTTTTATACTGACTCTGCCGGAAAATATTTAGGGAGTAACAGCACCTTCAACGCGTTATTTTCTGTCACGGAAAAAGTTTCCTCTGATGGGGAGAAAACAATCTCTCCGCCGTTGAGTTCAATCCTTCCTCCTTCCATTAGACCCCCTGCCACCATTGAAGGACATGGGTCATGGGAAGAGGAAATCAATTTTCCAGATCAGCAAACAGGAACAGAACTCTCTTTTCACTGCTATACAAGTCATGTTGAGAATTCCACTGCAAAACATTCCGGTCTGATCACGGCCATGTTTGATATCACCGAACGAAAGGAAGTGGTAAAAGAACTCAGCAGATCACACGCAGAAATAAAACAGATTTTCAACACTGCAGCCGGTGGCATGCGGGTTATCGACAAAAACCATAATGTATTACGAGTAAATAAACGTTTTTTGCTGATGAGCGGCATGGATAAACAGGATTTAATCGGACTTAAATGCTTTGAAATCTTTGGCGGTTCCTCCTGCATGTCGGGCACCTGCCCTCTTCACCGTATCATTGCCGGTGAGGAATGGATTGAATACGAGGCCGTTAAACATTTCCCGAATGGGAATGACATACCATGTATAATTACCGCCACCCCCTATCGCGATAGTAGCGGTAAGGTAGTCGGGATCATAGAGGATTTCAAAGACATCTCGGACCGCAAACAATTCGAGCAGCAATTAAAACAGATGGCACGTACCGATGTTTTAACCGGTTTAATGAACCGGCGTGGTTTTCTTCGCAACGCCGAACAGATGCTTCGTCTGGCAAAACGCCAAAACAAAGAACTCTTTCTGCTCTTTGCCGATCTGGATAATATGAAAAGCATCAATGATGATCTTGGTCATCAAAAGGGCGACTTTGCTTTGCAAAAAACGGCAGAATTACTCAAAGACACCTACAGGGAAACTGATATTATCGGCCGACTTGGAGGAGATGAATTTGCAGTCCTCCTCTTTGATGCATTACCACAGGAGAAAGAAAACATCGTAGATCGTTTTCAGAAAAACCTAACGGTATGGAACAGCCACTCTGGGGAAGACTTCCAATTGGCTTTGAGTATTGGGGTGGTACAAACCCATTCCGGAAAACAAGAAGATATGGAGGCCCTTCTCCATCGCGCCGATCAAGCCATGTACAAGGTAAAAGAACGACGAAAGGCAGGTCACAAAGAGCGATGTTAAGAAAGATGGTATTCCATGGCTGAGATACTCATTGTCGATGATGATATAATACTGCAGGAAATGCTCGTGCAGCACCTGAAGCGTTCGGGGCATAGCGCAAACTGTGCCTCCACACTCGCCAAGGGAGTAGAGCAGGTTCATGCCAGAGAATATGATATTGTTTTTCTCGATGTCCAGCTACCAGATGGCAACGGCCTTACGTATATTGAAAAGTTTAAAAATGCATCATCATCTCCCGAGGTCATTATTATCACCGGAAAGGGTGACAATAACGGTGCAGAAAAGGCCATCGTAAGCGGTGCCTGGAGCTATATTGAAAAGCCGTATATCATTAAAGAGATCACCCTGCATCTTGCGAGGGTGCTGCAGTATCGCCAAGAAAAACAGACCGCAAAAAAGATACCCGTCGTTCTAAAAAGAGACTCAATTATTGGTACCAGTCCACTACTCACCGCATGCCTTGACAAAGTGGCACAGGCTGCCGTCTCCGATGCAAGTGTCTTTATTACAGGTGAGACAGGTACCGGAAAAGAGCTTTTCGCCAGGGTAATTCATGAAAACAGTCCCCGAGTAGACCACAATTTCATTACCGTTGACTGTGCATCCCTACCGGAAAGCCTTATCGAAAGCGCACTGTTCGGATATACAAAGGGAGCTTTTACCGGGGCCGAAAGTGACAAAGAAGGTCTTATCCAGTTAGCCGATGGAGGTACCCTCTTTCTTGATGAAGTAGGAGAGCTACCCGTGAGTATGCAAAAGAAATTCCTACGCGTTTTACAGGACGGCACCTACCGACCAGTTGGTTCTTCTCGTGAAAAATATAGTGATTTCAGGATAGTTACTGCAACAAACATTGATATTGACAGGTGCCTGGACCAGGGAACATTTCGCAATGATTTACTCTATCGTTTAAATGCCTTCTCCTTATCTCTTCCGCCCTTAAAAGAGCGAAAATCGGATATAAAATCATTAACCAGACATTTCCTGGCCCGGATGTGTGATCGATCAAACCTTGAATGCAAAGGAGTATCGTCTGATTTCCTTGAGCAACTCAGCACCTATGATTGGCCAGGGAACGTGAGAGAATTACAACAAATTCTGGAACAGGTTATGGCAACCACATCAGAAGCACCAACATTTTTTTCCTATCACCTGCCGCAAAAGTTCCGAATCCAACAGGCTCAAGCTGCAATACAGTCCCCAGCGCCACTTTCTCATTGCCCCCCTAACATACCACCAATGGAACAGCTTCCCCCACGCCCATGGCAGGAATATAAAAAAAATTCAGAACAGCAGTACGTTCTCGACCTTATGCGCTATGCAGGGGGGAGTGTCAAAATCGCCTGTCAGGTATCCCAACTTTCAAGAGCCCGGCTCTATCAGTTACGAGAAAAATACGGCTTACTCTCCTTGCCTAACTGACGCCACGGGCAATGGCTACTTTAGTAGCCTTTAATCGTCCACAAAAGTAGACAGAGTTTACTCTTTTCCCATCCGTTTTCACAGACCTCTCGGTAACACAATTCACCATAGACACTGATACGATTCCTCTTCACCAAAACACCCACCACTTTTCTCAAGTGGCATTCTTTTTGCTTTAAACTGTAAATAGACATCAGATTATCTCGTCTACTCTGACCATAAAAAATCAAGGGACAGTATCAAAATGTAGGGTAACTGGGAAATGTATGAATATCTTTTTTTATACACCTTGTGAATCAGTGGCTGCAACACACTACCTCGGCCAACTTTTGCAGCTTTCTGTGCTCAAAAAACTGATGATTCTTCCCACAGGTCCACTCTTTCATTCTCGCCTCGCGCTCAAACTCCGCAATGGAGATTTACTTCTTCTCTTTGTGGCCAATGAAGACGAACTCGATCCATTACTCAGGCTGAGGAATGAACTCAACGACTTTTGCATCATTGTGATTTTAACAGGCACCAATAGCATCCACAGGGCATATACGCTGCAACCACGATTCGTAGTTTTCCACAACGAAGATACCATAAAATTGGAGGATTTTGTCGAGAAAAAAGTACGCACCAAGACAGTTCTGAAGCAAAAAATAAGACAACACAACATGAAACAAAAGATCCAAAAACATCAGGGAGGAGAAAAATGCTAAAAGTTAAATTACGGGTGAAATTATTGGGAGCATTCGGAGGAGTATTAATGCTCCTTATAGCAGTGATAGGAGTGTACCAGTACCTGTCCAGCTACACCACAAGCAGTTTCAAAAATCTGCTAGAGGAAGAAATTGCAATAGCCGAACACGCCACCTTAATCAACACCTATGAGTTACAAAGTCGTCGCGATGAAAAAGATTTCCTGCTCCGCAAAGATAAGAAATACCTTGAGAAGTTAAAAACGAATGTAGCTCTCTTAAAGGAAGAGGCACAGAACATTATTACCCTGGCCAAACGTATTAACGATAAGGCTGCAGTCACCGGTGCCATCGCAGTCATTACCTACGCAGACGAATACCAGACCGCGTTCACTGCACTAGTAGCCTCCTGGGAACGTAAAGGGCTTGATTATAAATCAGGACTGCAGGGAGAGTTTAGATCTGCCGCCAAAAATCTTGCAGAGGACTTAAAAGATCATGAGATCGATGAATTACGTGTCGCTCTTCTTATGATGCGTCGCTACGAAAAAGATTTTATGATTTCAGGAAGTGACAGCTACAAGCAAAAATTCACGACTGCCATAGAAACATATAAGGAGCTTCTTGAAACGATCCCCTGTGACGCAAAGGCAAAACAAACTCAACAACAAGCCTTATCAGTATATGAAAAAGCCTTTGCCAGGTATCTTACGGTATACCAGTCCAGTACTGTACAGGAGCAGGCCTACACGGAAATGAAAGGTCAGGCCAGTGAGATGGAAGAAGCTATTTCCCAGGCGCTTATCCCCAAGGCAGGTATTCTTAGCCTTGAGCTTCGCAAGAATGAAAAAGATTATATCCTTCGTGATGATAAAAAATACATCACGAAAACTCACGACTCCATCGCAAAATTAAAAGCCGCTGCTGCAGATGCCGGAGTCCTTCAAGAACATATCGACGCTACCACCGTCGCACTGGATACGTATCAACGCGCCTTTGATCTTATGGTGGCAGAAAACACAAAGATTGTAACTCTAATCGCTACCATGCGGGCAACAGTCCATAAGATCGAACCTGCCGTGGAAGCACTGCACACAGATGCAAAAAAACGTACAATTACTACAATTGAAACGATTTCCGAGAGGAATGCCTTCCTTTCTCAGATTGCAATTGGAACAGGAATAGTCGCCATTATTTTTGGTGTTATTTTGGCCTTTTTAATCAGTAATCTTATAGTAAGACCATTGCGACGAATAATTGATAACTTAAAAAACATGTCAGATGGTGAAGGAGACCTGACCCAACGCCTGATGGTTGACTTTCCTGACTGTTCCAGTGTCATGAAGTGCAACACCCCATCCTGCAAAAGTTACGGTAAGAAAGATCTCTGTTGGGAAATTAGCGGTACCTATGCGGATGATCCGGACTGCATAGAAGTAACCAGCGGCAAGATGACTGATTGCAAAAATTGTGAGGTTTTCAAAAAATCAAATTACGATGAACTGCAGGAGCTCTCCAATAACTTCAATCTTTTTATCCTTAAACTACAACACATGTTTAGAGACGTGGTCCAGGGCGTGGTTACTATATCATCTGCAACCACCGAACTCTCAGCCATTGCCGAACAAATGTCTGGCGGTGCCAACAATGTCTCTGATCAGTCCAATTCCGTGGCCACCGCAGCCGAAGAGATGAGTGTCAATATGGACTCAGTGGCTGCTGCTACCGAACAAACCACCACCAATATGAATATCGTTGCCTCTGCTGCCGAAGAGATGACCGCAACGATTGCCGACGTGAACAGCAATACGGAACAGGCAAGCAAGGTCACGGCTGAAGCCGTGGAAGAAGCAAAAAGTGCCACCGAAAAGGTGCAGCAGCTTGGGTTAGCAGCCAGTGAAATCAGCAAGGTCACCGAAGTGATCACTGATATCTCCGGCCAGACCAACCTACTCGCCCTCAATGCGACCATCGAGGCCGCCCGTGCAGGTGAAGCCGGTAAGGGATTTGCTGTGGTAGCTAACGAGATTAAGGAACTGGCCAAACAAACAGCAGATGCAACTGGCCAGATCAAATCCCAAATTGAAGATATCCAGAATTCGACCTCCGATACGGTAAGCCAGATCCAGAAAATCACTACGGTTATCAATAACGTAAATGATACCGTGGGTACCATCAGCGGTGCAGTCCATGAACAAACAGCGGCAACCGACGAGATTGCCACTAATGTTGCCCAGGCAGCGCAAGGACTTGCCGAGGTCAATGAGAACGTGGCTCAGAGTTCTGCGGTCTCCTCCCAGATTGCCCAGGATATCACCATGGTCAACCAAGCGGCAACCGAGATGGCAACCTCAAGCGGTGAGGTCCAGAGCAGTGCAACCGAGCTCTCCGAAACAGCGGAGAAACTCAAAGATATGGTTGGCGGTTTTAAACTCTAGGAAAACTCTTCCCCAAGGATGCCTGCATCTGCACGCATCCCTAGGGGAAAGGGAAGAACTGTGCTACAATTTAAACACTCAGAGAAGGATAGGTTCACAATATACTTTCTACAGTCAAAATTCCGCTAAAAATAGCAGAACAATCCTGCTTACACCATGCAAGAAACAAATCCACATATCAAAAAAGAGGTCTGGCTGATCAGGTTCCTGGTCGTCAGTTCTCTTATCTCCACCCTGTTCTTCTCACTCTACGGCCATTTGCATCTTTTTCCGACGTTCAACAAACTCATCATCTCCATAAAAGAAAAAGAGGCTGTACAGATCGGTCATCATATCACTAATTTGATCCGCCAGAACGACAGCACTGGCAAACAGCACAACTCCATCACCGAACTCTTCAAACGAAAAATAATGCCAAGGGAAGTGGGGGAGATCATGCACCATTCCCAGCACGATTTTGCTATTTTAAAAATCAAGGTCTTCAACGCCAAGGGACTGACCATCTATTCCACAGCAGAAAAGGATATCGGTATTCTCAACACAAAACCGTACTTCCATAATCAAGTCGCCCATGGTGAAACAATAACCTATCTGGTTCGCAAGAATCAGCCCAGCATGGAGGGCCAAACCTACAGCCTGGATGTGGTGGAAACCTATGTCCCCTTGATGGCAGGAGATACCTTCCTGGGTTCCTTTGAAATATATTATGATGTAACCAAAGAAAAGCTTTTGCTTGAACAACTTATCCAGAGTGCATCTCTTCTTGCAGGGACCATCAGTATCTTTCTCCTCATCGTTGTCTGTGCCATAGCCTTTTACACCAGACGACATATGGCTCTTATCAAAAAAGCGGACAGGACAATATCTAGCCAGGCTGCAGAGCTGCAAAAAAGAAACCACGAACTCTCCATTCTTCATGATCTCTCACATGTTATCAGCCAGTCCCTGGAAATTGATGTGCTATTGCACTCTGTTTTGGAGATTCTTTCCGAACGTCTCTCATTTCTGAAGGTGGAAAAGAGGGGAATCATATTTCTTTGCAGAGGTGACCTGCTTGAAATAAAAAGCCATACCGGACTATCCGATGAATTCATAACAAACCACAAAGATCTCAAAATTGGTGAATGTCTCTGCGGCAGAAGTCTGCAGGAAGGTCAGATTCTGATGGCTGATAGTTGTGAAAGAGATCCCAACCTTAAAGGAGCTCTGCCAACACTGACCGAACACGGACATATCATTATCCCCTTACGGGTGGCAGACAAATCACTGGGTGTCCTCTGTCTTTACACCAGGCCGGAAATCCAACTCAACGACCATCATCACCAGTTTCTTGAAGATATTGGCAGTCAGGTGGGAGCTGCCGTCGAAAAGGCCACTCTCTTTGGTGGGGTGAAAGAACTCTCTTTGCATGATGCCTTGACGGGTTTACCCAATAGACGCCTTATGGAAAATTTTCTCCAGCAGAGGCAGTCTCTATTCACTCGCTACGGCCGTAATTTTTCGATTATTATGGCAGATATCGACTATTTCAAAAAATACAACGACTCATACGGCCACATAGCAGGTGATAAAATATTACAGAACGTTGCTAGCCTGCTCCAAAAAAAGACACGTCAATCAGATCTGGTAGCACGATATGGAGGAGAAGAGTTTCTCATTATTCTTCCGGAAAATTCCAGTGACCAGACCAGACAAGTGGCAGAACAGATTCGCCGTGCTATTGAGGAAGAAACCGAGGTTACCATCAGTTGCGGGTACACGACATCTCAACCGGACATAGCGCTTGAAGCCATGATTCAAAGAGCAGACCAGGCATTATATCGAGCCAAAGATGAAGGCCGCAACAGAGTTGTCGGTCACTGAGACAGGACCAAAAGAGGTTTACAGGAATCCCTATGATCAATACCAACAGATCCGGACATCGGATAAAAAGACCTCCTTTTCTTCTTGTTTTATTTTTAATGGGTTTGCTTATTGTAGTGCTTGGCTGTGAACAGACCAAGGACACAAAAAAAGTCTCTCTCAAAAACAGCCCACGGATCCAGACATTGCCCGACACTGTAAAAAGAGAGGGGACATTAAAGATTGCCGTTGCTGCAATGATATCCCCGAAAGAAACCTTTAATTTCTACCAGGAAATTCTTAACTATATTTCCCAGAAGATATCGCTTCCCGTCCACTTGGTACAGCGCGAAACCTACCAGGAAGTAAACACCCTGCTCAAGGACAACGAGCTCGATGCAGCCTTTGTCTGTACCGGTGCCTATGTGCTAGGTCATGACGACTTTGGCATGGAACTACTTGTTGCTCCGGTGGCATACGGTAAACCTGTTTATTATTCGTATATTATCGTCCCCAAAGAAAGCCCAGCGCAGAGCCTCAGTGATCTACGGGGGAAAACATTTGCCTTTACCGACCCCCTATCAAACACTGGAAAACTTTCTCCAAGCTATATGCTGGCAAAGTTGGGTGAGGATGCAGATCTCTTTTTCTCACAGGTCACTTTCACCTACAACCACGATAAATCCATCAAAGCGGTGGCAAAAAACCTAGTTGACGGTGCTGCCGTCGACAGCCTGATCTGGGATTATACAAATCGCAGCAATCCATTGCTGACAGCTCAAACTAGAATCATTTCCAAATCACCTCCCTATGGTATTCCACCGGTTGTAGTGCCAAAGGAACTAGACAAGCAGCTCAAAGAAGAACTACGCACGGTTTTTCTCCACATGCACGAAGACAGCTGGGGAAGGGCGATTCTGGACAAAATCATGATTGATCGCTTTATCGAAGTACCAGATGCCATCTATGACACAGTAAGAACCATGCAGCAAGGGACATCCCATGAGAAATAATTTTATCCGTAAGCATCTGTTCCGGGACCTGCCACTGGGATATCAATTTTCACTTCTTGTCAGTTGCGTTGTCTTGATTATGGGGCTTATCACCATATTTTTTATCGAATCCAGAGTAACTGAGCTTCTTCACAGTGAACATAGAGCAAGATCCCAAAGCATAGCGCGCCACCTCAGTCCCCATTGTATTGATCTTCTCTTCACCAACAACAGTATAAAACTTCACCAGATGCTCAACGACGTCAAGACATCCGAAATAGATGTGACGTATCTTTTTGTCCTCGATGCAGAAAAGAAAATATTTGCCCATACCTTCGGTCAAGAAGGATTCCCTACAGTATTACTGGAAGCAAATACTCTCTCGAATGAAGAGCCATTTTCCTTCACTCACCTGCAGTTTGACAACAATCCAAATATCATTGACGAACTCGCTGTTAATTTGATGGACGGAAAGGCAGGAGAGCTCCATATTGGACTTTCAGAATCATTTATTCTGCAGAAGACACATACTCTCAGAGCGCAGCTACTTGGTATAACAAGCCTTATTTGTTTTTTTGGAATTGTAGCCGCATTTTTCTTTGCCAGAATAATCAGCAAGCCATTGCATGCCCTTGCCATATCCTCGGATAAATTCGGTCAGGGGGAGCTTATTTATGACCTCCCAATAGTGAGTAATGACGAAATTGGTCGCCTTACCGCCACTTTTAACAAGATGGTGAAGAAGATAGAGCGATCAAGAATAAAACAGACAAAAGTGGGAGATGCATTACTGCGCAGTCAGGATGAGTGGGAAAGAACCTTTAATGCCATTACCGATATTGTTACTCTGCAGACGCCTGATATGTGCATTGTAAAGTCGAACACAAGCGGCGGTGTTGCATTGGGACTATCTCCTGAAAACATAAGAGGACAGCATTGTTATGAGCTTTTTCATGGTTCCAATGAGCCATGCAATAACTGTCCGCTTCTCCAGACACAAAAGACTTTTTCTCCCTATACAAAGGAAATGTATCATGAAAAACTGGGAAAAACATTTCTAGTTTCGGCATCGCCAGTAATCAATGAAGAGGGAGAATTGATTTATATTGTCCATGTCGCCACGGATATCACGACCATAAAAAAATCGGAAGAAGATAGGAGCCGACTGGCAGCCGCCATTGATCAGGCATCTGAAACGGTGGTGATTACAGATTATGAGGGAAATATCCAGTATGTCAATCCTGCCTTTGAACGACTCAGCGGCTATGACCGCGAGGAAGTCATCGGACACAATCCGCATATACTCAGTAGCGGTAAACACGACACCTCTTTTTACAAACAAATGTGGGATGAACTTAAAAGAGGGAACACCTGGAAGGGACACCTGATCAACAAGAAAAAGAATGGTACGCTCTTTGAAGAAGAAGTCACCATCTCACCCGTTATAGACAAGGAAGGAAAGATCAGCAATTTTGTTGCCGTGAAACGTGATGTAAGCAAAGAAGTATCACTTGAGAAACAACTACGGCAGGCAATGAAAATGGAGGCAATTGGAACCCTTGCCGGCGGTATAGCTCATGATTTCAACAATATCCTTACTGCCATAATAGGCTATAGTGAAATAGCCAGGGCACAACTGAGTGTTGACAATCCTGTCAGGAAAGATCTGGACCAGGTACTTATAGCCAGTGACAGAGCCGTTGATCTGGTGAAGCAGATCCTTACCTTCAGCCGTCAGGGAGAAGAGGCTTTACAGCCGGTAAATGTGCAACTGATTATAAAAGAGGTGATGAAACTTCTTCGCTCTTCATTGCCGACAACCATCAAACTCAAAGAACGAATCAATGACAACTGCGGCATGATACTGGCTGACCCGACCCAGATCCATCAGGTGCTGATGAACCTTTGTACCAACGCCAGACATGCCATTGCTGAAGAATTTGGCACCCTCACGGTCTCATTATCAGAAAAGGTGGCCACCAAAGCCCAATCTATTGCTGATTGCCCACAGATAGAATCTGGCTCCTGGCTTCACCTTGAAATCAGTGACACCGGCTGCGGTATGGACGGATTAACCCGATCCAAGATATTCGATCCTTTTTTTACAACCAAAGAAAAGGGAAAGGGAACAGGACTTGGATTGGCTGTTGTCCATGGTATCATCAAGCAACATAAAGGAGAGATTACTGTTTCCAGCAAGCCTGGGCAGGGAACAACTTTTCACATATACCTTCCGATAATTGATCAGGAAAAACTAACGGATCAGCATATTCAGCCTGAAGAGTTTCCCAGGGGAAAAGGAGAACAGATACTTTTTGTTGACGATGAAAAGAATATCGCCAGGATGATGCAGCGAACACTGGAAAACCTTGGCTATGCTGTAACAATTTTCACCAGTAGCATTGAAGCATTAGAGAACTACACAAAAAATACCGATATCTTTGATCTGGTTATCACCGATATGACCATGCCGGAAATGACGGGAGTGGATTTAAGCAGAAAGCTACTGGATTGCAACCCGGATCTGCCCATTATCCTCTGTACGGGGTTCAGTCAGGCGATTACTGAAACAGAGGCCAAATCAATTGGTATACGTGAATATATCAAAAAACCGGTGGACCAACTGAACCTGGCAAAGACAATCAGAAAAGTGCTTACAGCCCCTTGATCGGGCAATATCCAAAAAGCATCCTATGGTTAAGACACCAAAGAGAAAAACATGCTTCCATCTATAAATTTTTCAAACCTTTTTTATACGACGTAAAATTCCATTCAACCGTCCTTGAACTAAAGGTGGTTGAGTGTGGAGGAAAAAGCGGTTCCCGGGGTTTGCACGGCTTATGGTTTCGCCATTTTCAGTCACCATCCGCTTAACGCTTAAGGGAACACACTCAATGCCAGGAAGCATATATTCCACTTGATCACCTGTTTCCAGAACATTCCTTGCCTCAACCAGTGGCGCGTCTCCCTCTTCTCGAATCACAGCCACCGGTTCAACTTCCATTTGAACCCGAGGACTGTCATAGAGCATTTCAGCGCTTCCAGGAGCCTGTTTGAAAAAATTCTGACTGGTACCCCGTGTTCCTGTCTTAGCAATTTCATTCATCAGTATGGAGGGGAGCATGATATCCGCTGGATTTCCCCAGGCCTCCGCCGGCAAATCTCTTAGATAATCGAGTGCTGCCCGATAAATACGGGTGACCCCGCCAACATAAAAAATAGACTTCATTCGTCCTTCAATTTTGAGTGAACTAGCACCGCTTGCCACAAGCTCCGGCAAGCCCGCCAACAGACAGAGATCCTTTGAATTAAAAATATAGGTGCCCCGTTCGTCTTCTTCCACTGGAAAATATTCGCCTGGCCGTTTCTCTTCAATCAGCTTATAGCTATAGCGGCAGGGATGAGCGCAGGCGCCCTGGTTTGCATCCCGTCCTGTCATATAGTTGGAGAGCATGCAGCGTCCTGAATAGGAGATACAAAGTGCCCCGTGAACAAATATTTCAAGCTCTCCTTCGCTCTTTGCTCGCACCTCTTCTATCTCCTGAAGTGACAATTCGCGTGCAAGATTGAGGCGGTTCACTCCCTGCTCAAACCAGAACAGAGCAGCCTCTGCATTGGTGACATTGGCCTGAGTGGAAAGATGTACAGGAATTTCAGGAACACATTTTCGGGCCCGTCTTAAGATACCAGGATCTGCGATAATCAAACCATCTACTCCGGCTTCCCGCAGTTGCAAGAGATACTCATCAAGCCCTGTGAAATCGCGATTATGCGCAAGAATATTAATGGTGATATAGACTTTCACCCCCTGTGCGTGCGCATAGGTAACAGCCTCAACCATTTTCTCATCGCTAAAATTCCCTGCCTTTGCCCGCAGGCTGAATTGCTTGCCGCCCATATACACGGCATCAGCACCATAGTGAATAGCAGTCACCATTTTCTCGTAGTTTCCAGCAGGTGAAAGGAGTTCAGGGATGACCGGAACAACCGCTTTGTTACTTTCTTTTTTATCCATTGTACGCTAGTATTAGAAGTTATAAATTCTTATTCTGAATAGACGTTCCATACCGCACACCGCATGCTAAATCAAGAGATCAAGTGAGAAAAACAAAAGTTGGTATAGCCATGAGTGGAGGAGTTGATTCCACAGCGTGCGCCTTACTTCTGCAGAAACAGTACCAGGTCCACGGTTTTTTCATGCAGCTTGCCCAGCCGGATTACAACCAGCAACTCAAGCGCGTGCAGGACATAACAGCCCAGTGTGACATCCCACTCACCGTGATAGATTTACGCGCTGATTTTGAACAAAAGGTACTTCGCTACTTTGCAGATACCTACCTCGATGGACGCACACCAAACCCCTGCATGATCTGTAATCCCGAAATTAAATTCGGACTGTTTATGGATGCTATTCTTGAACAGGGAATGGAACGCGTAGCCACTGGCCACTATGCCAATATTGTGGAGATTGACGACTGTTTTTATCTGCAACAGGGTGGTGATCCCCATAAGGATCAATCCTACTTCCTTGCCAGATTACAGCAGAAACAGCTTGCAAGAGTTGAATTCCCTCTAGGACGGATGACAAAATCAGCAGTCTATGAATTCGTTGAAGAACATGGCTTTAAGGAGTTCAGGGGACAGGAAAGTCAGGATGTCTGTTTTCTTGGCGATCACTCCATTGGGCATTTTCTTGAAGCACGAACCCAAACAGTATCTCCTGGCGGTGATATTGTTGACCTTGAAGGAAAGATTCTTGGGCAGCATAATGGTGTAAGTAACTACACGATTGGCCAGCGTCGCGGTTTAGGAGTCTCTGCGGCCACTCCACTGTACGTTATTCACATTGATACGACAAATAATCGTATTGTCGTTGGTGAAAATGATGCCCTATTCCAGGAGCATATTAAAATACGAAATGTTTTATGGAATTGTGACAAAACGCCTCAACATAACAAAGAGTATCTGGTTCGCATCCGCTATGGCCATAAAGGACAAGGGGCGAAGATCAAGCAGCTAACAAAAGAGCTATACAAAATGACCTTTACCGAAAAGCAACGAGCAATCACTCCCGGCCAGTTTGCAGTGATCTACGACAACGATGTCGTTATTGGAAGTGGTGAAATCCAATGAAGAAAAAAGTTATCATTAATACGCTGGGATGCAAGGTCAACCAGTTTGAATCAGCCTCCTTTCTCTGCGGCTTTGAAGAATCGGGATGTCAAGCGGCCATGGCTGGTGAGGATGCTGATATTATAGTTATTAATACCTGCACCGTCACTGCAAAGGCTGGATCACAATCCCGACAGACTATTCGCAAACTGATGCGCCGCCACCCAAAGGCCAAGGTGGTCATTACAGGATGTTATGCACAGATGGCTGCCAATGAACTTGCTGAAATGGTGGAAGCACCGGTCTGTATAATTGGTAATGGCAACAAACATCTTCTTGTTGAGGCAGCACTGAAAGAAACGCCATCTGATCTCACCATGCTTATGGGCAGAATCTTAAACAAAAAAGAGACCTGCCCTCTTCCCATGAAACGCTTCGGTAATCGTACCCGCGCCTATATTCGCGTCCAGGACGGCTGCCAGAGTTTCTGCACCTATTGTATCGTCCCCTATACTCGTGGCCCCAGTCGTAGCGTTCCGCTGACAGAAGTTCTTGAACAGGCAGCGCGTTTTGAAAAAGCGGGTCACAGAGAAATAGTCGTCACCGGAATCCATGTAGGAATGTATGGGAAAGACCTTGAGGAACAATTCGACATCACAGACCTTATGCTTGCACTCTGTAGAGCGCACCCTACTATTCGCTTTAGGCTCAGTTCCATTGAACCACAGGAGATCACGGATGAACTGCTTGTTGCCATGCAGTCCTGCGACAACTTTATGCCCCATTTCCATATCCCACTACAAAGTGGAGATGATACCATTCTGGGGCGTATGCGTCGTGGCTACGACAGGGAAACATTTCGGACAATCATTGCAAAGTGTTTATCAACATTCCCGGATGCTGCGATTGGTATCGATATACTTGCAGGATTCCCTGGAGAAGGCGAAGCAGAGTTTCACAACAGCAAAAAACTACTGGAAGAGATTGGTGGCACCTATTTTCACGTCTTCCCCTACTCACAACGTCCGGGAACCCCTGCTGCAACCTTTAAAGATCAGGTTCCAAAGGCGGTGAGCCAGCAACGCGTTGCTGCTTTACGTTCCCTAGCCGACAGCAAGAAAGACGCATTCCACACTCGTTTTCTTGGGACGGAACGCCCCGTACTCGTTGAGCACAATCGCAACAAGGACAACTTACTCACTGGATTTACGGACAATTACATCCCCGTGGTTTTCATGGGCGATGACACTCTTATGGGAACAGTTGTCCCCATTCTTCTACAACAACTCGGCGACAATCACCTAGTAGTCGGGAAAACGCTGGAGGATTAAACATGCTTGGAGAAATCATTGCCATAGGAAACGAACTTACTTCCGGGAGAATCCCCAACACCACCAGCGGCTTTGCAGCCCATCACCTTTTTGAAGCGGGGTTTGATATCTATGCAATGCACACCATTGGCGACACCCCTAAGCTTATAGGTGAAGCCTTAAAACGTGCTCTTAGTCGAGTTGATTTTGTACTCGTCACCGGAGGTCTTGGGACCACCGACGACGACCTGACCACGGTTGCCGTTTCCAAGGCGCTGAACCGCCCTACCATGCCGAACCTTGAAATCCTCTCGCTTATCAGAAAGCACCTAGATGCGCAAACGGGGCAGCCGATAAGTTCCCTTGAAAAACTCGCTTGGCTCCCAGAAGGTGCAGAAACTCTGAATGCCAAGGCAAGGATGGCCGGTTTTCAACTTATACATGACGGAAAGCCGATTTTCTTCCTTCCAGGCATTCCTCATCAAATGCGAACACTACTGGTGGAGCAGGTACTGCCTCGACTTGCCACATGGTATAAAGGGCATCAGCTAAACAGTGTCCAACAGATCTTTAAGATTTTTGGCATAGCCGAGAGTGAAGTGAATAAGGCCGTTGAGGAGCTGGAACTTGATAAGGACGTGGAGATTGGCTACTACCCCGTTTTTCCTGAAGTGCATCTCAGTATGACCATACGTGGCGATAATAAAAACAATACCAAAGCACTGGCCGTGGAAACATCACGCACCCTCAAGAAAACATTAGGAACAGCTATTTACGGCAGAGACCAGGACACCATTGAGTCGGTGGTTGGAGAATTATTGCTTAAAAACAACAAATACCTCTCCGTTGCAGAATCATGTACAGGTGGATTAATCAGTCATCTTATGACTTCAGTATCAGGCAGCTCAGCCTATTATCTTGGTGGAGTAACATCATATGCCAACTCTATGAAGACCACCTATCTTGGAGTAGAGGAAGATCTTCTTGAACGATATGGTGCGGTAAGCAGCGAGGTTGCGGAACAGATGGCTTATGGCATGCGTAAAAGAAGTGGCGCCGATATTTCCCTGTCAGTTACCGGGATTGCAGGGCCTGGGGGGGGGAGTAAAGAGAAGCCCGTCGGCACAATTTTTATTGGAATTTCCGACAAAAGCAGCAACCGAACAGAACAATTTCTTTTTTCCGGGAACCGTTACGAAATACAACGCCTGACGGCACAGACAGCACTTGATATTGCGAGACGTTCTCTGTTAGAAACAAAACTGTAAAACAAGACATAACACCAAAACAATCTATAATGAGGGTATAAAATATGGCAGCAAAAGATAAAGAAGGTAGTGTCGACAACGCAATTAGCCAGATCCAGCGTCAGTTCGGCAAAGGATCGATTATGCGTCTTGGAGGAGCAGCCATTGAGAAGATTCCTGTTGTCTCTACCGGTTCTCTAAGTCTTGACATTGCTCTTGGAGTAGGTGGTTTTCCCAAGGGAAGAATTGCTGAAATCTACGGGCCTGAATCATCGGGTAAGACTACCCTTGCCCTTCATGTCGTTGCAGAAGCCCAAAAGGAAGGAGGCACAGCAGCTTTTATCGATGCTGAGCATGCGCTCGACACCGCATACGCAAAACGTCTTGGTGTGGATGTTGACAATCTCCTAGTGTCACAGCCGGATTTTGGTGAACAGGCTCTTGAAATCGCAGAAATTCTTATCCGCTCAGGTGGTGTTGACATTATCGTTATCGACTCCGTTGCGGCTTTGGTTCCAAAAGCTGAGATTGATGGAAATGTTGGTGACTCTCATATGGGTTTACAGGCTCGTCTGATGTCACAGGCCATGCGTAAATTCACCGGTGTTTTAAGCCGGAGTAACACCGTCCTGATATTTATCAACCAGATTCGAATGAAGATAGGTGTAATGTTTGGCAACCCAGAGACAACCACCGGGGGTAATGCCCTTAAATTCTACTCATCTCTGCGTCTTGATATCAGAAGAATCGGCGCCCTGAAAGATGGTCAAGAGATTGTGGGGAACCGAACAAAAGTTAAAGTCGTCAAAAATAAAGTCGCCCCTCCCTTTCAGATTGCAGAATTTGACATTATTTACGGAGAAGGCATATCCAAGGAAGGCGACCTTCTTGATCTTGCAGTGGATCAGGAGATCATTGACAAAAGTGGTTCCTGGTATTCCTACCAGGATGAGCGCATTGGTCAGGGCCGTGAAAACGCAAAAAGATTTCTTCAAGATCATCCTGAAATGTTTGAAGATATTGACCAAAAAGTCCGAATGGGCTTTGGCTTAACTCAGATCCCCGAAGAAGGAAAAGAGGGAAAAGAGAAAGCTAAAACAAAGGAATAAAAAACAATCCGTGTCGTTTCCAGAGAGACGGGAACGACACGGCCCCCCCCAAACGCTTAAATCGACTTAATCAAGTCAATTACTGCAGTTGTTGATGTCTGAGATACAAAGGCAACCCGTTCCACTCGGCCACCGCCAGCCTTCACCTCGGCCGCCCCCACAATATCATCCTCATCCCAGTCAGCTCCTTTTACCAGAACATCCGGACAGAGTACGGTAATCAAATGAAGAGGAGTATCTTCTCCAAAGAGAACAACAGCGTCCACACAGCCAAGGGCCGCAACAACTCTAGCCCGGTTTTGTTCTTTATTTACAGGACGCGACTCCCCCTTGATAGAACGAATAGATTTATCGTCATTGAGGCCGAGCACTAGAAAATCGCCATGACGCCTCGCTTTTTGCAGATAGTCAACATGCCCTGCGTGAAGGATATCAAAGCAGCCATTGGTAAAAACGATTTTTTGCCCTGCAACTTTGCGCCTCGCGACCCTTTCAATCAGACTCTGCAGAGGAAGAACCTTATCGTTATCTTCAAAAGACCAGGGGGCAGGAGCAACACTATTGAAGCGTTCCCGCAACTCCTTCTGCACCTCTCTGTTCAATGGAATCAGACAGGACTCAACCGTCTCACCGGCTTCAATCAAAATTTCACCATCCGGAGCCACAACCATAGAATGACCGCCCATCCGCATACCATCCAAATTACCACAGCAATTCGAAGCAACCACAAAAGCCTGATTTTCAATGGCACGGGCCTGGAGCAAAATCTTCCACTGTTCAATTCTGGCAAGGGGCCACTCGGCAGACATAACTAGAATTTCCGCGCCCTGACGACATTGAAGGCGTGCCGCCTCGGGAAAGCGAAGGTCATAACAGACAAGCCCGCCGAGAAGATCACCACCAGCAAGACTGACGGGGGAGGGGCTTTTTCCCTCACAGAACCACTGATCCTCTTTCCAGAAAGAAAAAAGATGCTGCTTGGAAATACCAGGAGAAACTGAGGCACCTGTTCCTGAAAAAAACAGTCTGTTCTGCAGATTTAGCTCAGTACTTTTTTCCGGGGTTTCCTTGGAAGGCAACGAGCCAGCAAGAACGATTTGATACAGGGACGCCAAGCTCTCGAGTTCTTCAAGCAGTTCAGGAATTTGATCAGCAAGCAGATCAAGCTGCTCATAGACAAAACCGGTGGCCCACATCTCCGGCAAAACGATTAAACTTCCAGGGGCTGGTGAGAGTTTTTTCAAACCTTCCCTCACCTGCTCCAGATTTTTTTGAATAACAGCCGGGACAATCTCAAACTGGAGGAACCCAAGCTGGGAAACTAATTTTTCAGACACAACTGCACTCTTCAGGTAAAGGTTATTTTCTTAGGCGGCCTGCGGGGTCCTATTCTGTTTCAGCGCAGATGCTGCAATTTCAGAAAGAGTAGTCGTTATAATTTCTCCATCCTGATATAAGCGAATGACGCGGTCATCTCTTAACAAGGGTTCTACATTACAAGAAAAATCGACACCACCAAGCAGTCCCAGGGCCCTTACAGCCAGCCCTAAAACAGTTGGATCACTGGAATCAAGATAGGCGAGAAGATCCGGTACTATATTTCGTTCTCTTAGCTGATCCGCTCGTTTTTCCGCAAGCCTGTTAATCCCCCAGAGCACCCCACACTGCAAGGCAGGTAGTTCAAGAAAATTACCATCCTGATGTTCAAGAGGACCATCCTGACGCATATAGGAGATTAGCATATGGAGATATTCATCGCATAAACCATTGTGATGATACATCGCCTCGGCCATGGCCTCGGGAGCTCCCCAGCCGATTCCACCCGACTCGTCATTGAGGCTCCAGAGATAGCGCCGCATAACAACACGGGCAGCTTCCATATCTTTGACTGCAAGCCTGCTTAGGACCTCGCCAAAGATGGTCACGGTATGCCAGCGCAGCATCTCCTCTGGTCTATACAAAGCTGAGAAAAGGGGATTCACCAGCCCATGCTCATCAAACTGTTGAAGTTCCTCTCGAGCATACGCCAGGTCGTTACCAGCCAAAAGAGCAAGAACCCTTTTTTTAATTTTTCTATTCATTCACAAGTCTCCTATCGGTGAGAATTACTATCAAAAAGAACGTAAACACTCACCGCCAGAAAACAAGGCTACCTCGAACTATTTTTCAGGAAGGCTAAACACCCGCTTGGAGAGTTCCGAATCAAGAAGAAATAAGCCACTGGAATCATCTCCAATCAGACGAAGTCTGGCGACAATTTCGCCAACCGTTGACTCCTCTTCAACCTGCTCAATAATAAACCAGTTAAGAAATGCCTTTGCGGCATGATCACGAACATCAAGGGCGACATCAATCAGACCATTAATAAGCTCTGTCACCTCCTGTTCATGCGCCAAAATATGTTCAAATGCGGCCAGTGGAGATTCCCATTCAGTTGCAGGCTTGGAAATTGCCTCGAACTGTGCCCGACCACCACGCTCATGCACATAGTCATAGATTTTCATTCCGTGAAACATCTCTTCCTGCACCTGCCCACGCATCCATTTGGCAAATCCACCGAGACTGATGGACTGGAAATAGGATTCCATCGCCAGATAGAGATAACTGGAATACATTTCCGCATTAACCTGCTTATTAAGGGCCTTCTCCATCTTCTTTTTCATTATGCCACTCCTTTATTATTTCATACAGTAATTATTAATGAACACTCGACTAAAAAAACAAACCACATACTACAAGGAGAAGCATTGAGATGAAAGTAAGAAAAGAAGCTGGAGGGGAAATTCAATGAATAGATGAAACGCTTACTTCTGTTTCCACCTTACTCCAAAGAAAGAGGTGGAAAAACATTCTCGGAAAACTGACGCCGATAATTTCCAGGAGGAAAGTAGTGACAAACCCAGGTATTTGCTCTCAGTGAATGGCCAGGAGTACAGCCTGTAACATAGGCACAACCAATCTCTATAGTTTTTTTCCACACGATCTGAGTAAAGTGCCCAACACCCGCAATATATCCTGGATTTCCATAGTCATAGAGCGGTTCTTCATTGTACCACTTTTCAACCGTACCCTCTATGGTCATATCGTAACTGGCCCAGGCCAGATTTTCTCCGTAAATCGAACCTGAATGACCAGCAGGACAGGTCATAGCATACCTTAAAGCACTGGCAGCGACCTTCTCCGACCAGACAACAGATGGCACGCCATGCAATTCCCTATATTTATTATGGACAGAAAGCCATTTTTCGATATCAGTAGATACAGGCTCAACGGAGCAGGAAGAGCTACAAAAAAAGAGCGTTGCAACACCCGACAAAATGCAAGAAAAGAAAAATCGGCTACTCTTCATCATCGATACGCTTCATACCTTCCATCAGCATCCCCATAAAACCGCCAATGATATCGAGCTCCATCTCCTTCAGATTAAGCCCCTGAACAAACTTGAAGCGCCCCACATTAACTGCAAGACAGTCATAAAATGCCTCTTTTCCAACATTGGAACCATAGCTTGCAGAAACAAGCTCACCTTCATTGAAGAGAAGATTCGCTTTCTTCTGTCCAACCTCCAACTTTAAGCTTCCTGTCTTCTGATTTGAATTGATCATCTGACAGAGTTCAAGAGGAGGAATGTCAGCAAGCTGACCAACCATACCGGACGCAAGCTCTTCTGCCCGTTGAAAGTTAACTGTGGTGATCCTGCTCACCAGAAGTTTGTAAAAGAATACCTGCAGAGCAGGGAAACGATTTAAGACATGCCGGAAGTTCTTCTGGCTTAAACTCGCAATTTTACACGGTTCCATTGCCATAATGGTGGTGGTTACCTTATCCCCAGATAACAGGCTCATCTCCCCAAACACTTTACCACGTCCCATCTCTGCAAGAGTAACCCCATCTTCATCCATAACCTCAACCCTACCTTCCACAATAATATACAGATTGGAGGCCGGGTCACCCTTCTGGAGTATGGGAAATCCCCAGTTAACATCTTCAAGCTTCAGGAGTGTGGCGAGATCAAGAAGATCATCATCGGATAATGGCTGGAAGATATCAACGGTCCGCAGCAGGCCGGCAAACCTGGCAACGGACTTCAACTTTTCACGACGTTCTGCCGCCGCGAGAAGTTTCATCTGAATGGTGGCGAATTCTTTTTCCTTTTTAAACTCAAAACGAATAATACCGGTACAGCCGCCACATTCAAACTTTGTTTTCTGCTTGCTCCCCTGAAGATACCGCTCATATACCACATCCTCAGAGGCAAGTTGAATAAGGTCCTTTGTCAGGGTAAGACAGGTTGGCTTGGCAGCAGGAAGCTTCAGCATCCCTTCATCCACGTGCAGCTCCTCCCCAACATTATACAATGGGCAGTATCTCTCCTCGGTGATAATAAAAACACCATTCCGAAACTGCATACCTACCCCCTGTCCCGGGAAAACTGTAAGAAAAACGTGTAGGCCATATCAGTCAGAGCGCCCAAAAAACATGTAAATAACAAAACCTAGCAGGCCCGCGCCACCAAACAATACCGGCAGGATTTTAGATATCTGCAATTCTTCACCAACAACCAGTGTCTGCATATACTCCGTCCCGCTCACCCACCAAACGCCCACAAATATTACGATAACGGCAAGATCCTTAAACGACTTTTTATACAGAAGATACCCAACCAACAACACAAAAGGAACCAGAAACCAGGGATTAGTGAAAAGTCCTACATAGTCAACATCTGTCACCTGCTCCTGAATATGAGTCGATTCAAACCAGTTTAAAATTCCATCAAAAAAATTACCCATTGATACGTACCCCTTTCATTTCTATTCGAGTCGCTGCCCATATAATTCTAGCCGAAAATCAGCAAGATCAGTATATGCCAGAAACTAATGGCCTTTCACTTTCACTACTAATCAGTCTATCTCATGGATTCTTTTTTTTCACGTAACTTTTCCCTACACGCCAAGAAAACCATTTGGGACAAAAACTTCACCGCGCCCCTCGCAAACCTCACATATTTGTAGTTTCACCCGCACTTGTTGTTACATTTTTGGAACATACCGTCAGGTTAAACCGTCCGATCAAAACAAAATACAACAAAATAACAGTATGTTCCAGAAGACACCATAAGCGCATTGCTCCATGGCACGTATCTTGGAAAGACAGAAACAGAAAGCAACAAAAAATCACCGCATCAACAGGAGAAAAAAAATGAAAAAAATTGAGGCGATAATCAAGCCGTTCAAATTGGACGAACTTAAAGAAGGCCTAGGAGAACTCGGGATCACCGGAATGACAATAAGCGAAGTCAAGGGATTCGGACGACAAAAAGGGCATACCGAAATGTACCGTGGTGCAGAGTACAAGGTCGACTTTATCCCAAAGATCAAAGTTGAAACAGTAGTCAAAGAAAACATGGTTGACAGAGTAGTCAAAAAAATAATTGCTTCGGTGAAGACGGGTGCCATAGGAGATGGAAAAATTTTTGTTATTCCGGTGGAAAAAATCTGCAGAATACGAACTGGGGAAACCGACGACAATGCCATCTAATATTCATTTGATATCAGACTAAACGTAAAGGCATCAACACACACTATTAAGAATTATCCAGGAGGAACATCTCGTGAAAAAAGTAGCCGGGGCACTTGCCCTTTTTTTAACAATACCTGCACTAGCCATGGCTGGAGAAGAGGTCGTCAGCACCATCAGCAGCAACAAAGAAGCGATTGATCTTCTTCAGAGCAATCTCAACTACGTCTGGACTTTAATTGCAGCATGTCTTGTTTTCTTTATGCAGGCCGGTTTTGCAATGGTGGAATCAGGATTCACCCGCGCAAAAAGTGCCGTGAATATTATGATGAAAAACCTGATGGACTTTTCCATGGGAAGCATCGCCTTTTGGGCCGTTGGCTTTGGAATTATGTTTGGATCTTCCGGAACCGGATGGTTTGGTACCGATGGTTTTTTCCTCTCGGGATGGGAAGGCCCCGATGGCGACCAGTGGGTTCTTGCGTTCTGGATGTTCCAGTGTGTATTTGCGGCAACCGCTGCAACAATTGTATCAGGTGCAGTTGCAGAACGAACAAAATTTATCGGTTACCTCATATACTCCATCGTGCTCTGCGCTTTTATATATCCCGTATTTGGTTCCTGGGCATGGGGATCACTCCTTAATGGCAATGGCTGGCTCGAAGGATTGGGATTTATCGATTTTGCAGGATCAACCGTGGTTCACTCCATTGGTGGCTGGGCCGCGCTGGCCGGAGCAATGGTTCTCGGACCACGCCTTGGAAAATATGGGAGAAATGGAGAAATTCGCGCCATACCTGGCCACAACATACCAATGGCAGCAATCGGTGTTTTCATCCTCTGGCTTGGATGGTTCGGCTTCAACCCCGGTTCCACCACTACGGGTGACAGTTCCATTGCGATGATATTTGTAACCACGAACCTTTCAGCCGCCTCGGGTGCCATTCTGGCCATGCTCACATCCTGGATTATGTTTAAAAAGCCGGATATTGGTATGAGCTTAAACGGTGCACTTGCAGGACTTGTCGGAATCACAGCAGGATGTGCCAATGTTTCCCCATCGAGTGCAATTATAATAGGTGCAATCTCCGGAGTACTGGTTGTCCTCTCGGTCGTTACGATCGACAAAATGCATATTGACGATCCAGTCGGCGCAGTATCGGTACACGGTGTTTGCGGAGCCTGGGGAACACTCGCTGCTGGACTCTTTAATTTTGGCGGCACAAACGTTAAAATAATCACCACTCAGCTCATTGGAATCGGAGCTGCCTTTATCTGGGCATTTGGCACTGCATTTATTCTCTTCAAACTCATAGATATGACCATTGGCCTACGAGTCAGCAAAGAAGATGAAATGATTGGTGTGGATATCGCTGAACATGGCGCCCATGCATACAACGACTTCCAAACCCTTAACTAAGAATCAATTAACAACTCTTCCTCGACCGCCCTTGCTTCTCCCTTTTCCTCCTTGCAGGGGTGGTCGGTTTTTTCTGCTGCAACAAAAAACCACTCACGACACTCTTCAAAGTGAAAGAGTTATATGCGTATTACTAGATATCTTTTTTTCAGGTACCGCCTCAACACACTGCAGCGTGCAAAGTAGACAGAGCTCCTCCCCACCTCTGACCACTGCAAACAAACACCTACAATCAACACGATGCCCAGGGAGCCCACCTCTCAACTTCGTAACATATTTTTTTATCTACAGCCTATGATACTTTGACTATTTGTCCATTTTATCATAGTGTTTAATAAGCTCTCCCCTATTGTTTTCTCCAGCGAACAAAGAGGGAAAAAAGAACGCAGTACTCACCCCCAACGATTTATCTATTCTGGTAGTTGACGACACACCATCAAAACGAAGCCTCTGAGCATGCCAAAAGAAAAATACTCTATACTCTCCATTCTGATTGCCATGCTTGCAGCGGGTATACTTACCTGGCAGGCAACCAGTAATTCATACAAAAGCAAATCCTTTGCCGAGGCAAAACATACAAACCTCGAGCTGGTGAGCATAATAGACAAAGAGCTTATAGCCACCATTCAGAGCCCGGGTAAGCGCCTTTCCACCCACCCTAGTATCTTAACCTTGCTGCAGGGAAACAGCACCCCGGACAACAAGGACATACTGAACGAGATTCTCTTTACCAGGGAAAATTCAGGAGTTGCCCTTATTTATATAATGAACCATAAGGGAACGGTTGTCGCCTGCACACCATACGGTGCGAACAACGAAAAAACGCTCACTGGAAAAAACTACGCCTTTCGCCCATATTTCAGTAAAACCATAAGCTTAGCGACCCCGACCACCTACATAGCAAAAGGCATCACCACAGGCATACGTGGGATTTACCACGCTGTCCCCATCCTCCACGACGACATCATTCTCGGTGTAGCCGTTGTTAAAATCAACCTGGACCGCCTGGATACCCTTCTTGCAAAGAAAAAAAGCCCTCTCCTGCTCCTGAATAGTGATGGGGTGGTTTTTGCCACGAATAAACCGGAATGGCTCTTCAAAACAGCCTTTCCCTTGACGAATGAACAGCGGCAAAAAATACAAAAAAGTAGGCAGTTTGCGGATGAACTGCTGGAACCACTCCCCCACGATTTCAGCTCCCGTGAATTGCAGATCTCAGACACGCTTTTCAATACAATATCTCAAGACACTTCTCTTGGTGATGTCCAGCTACTGAGCCTTTATCCCTGGCAGCTGTCCCAGGCAAGGATTGTCTTCTGGGTCCTGCTTGCTTCAATTAGTGCTGGTCTTGTCGTGTGGATGGCTTTTGTGATCGTGCAAAAAAAACGTATGGAAGATGCGTATAAAAAAGAACTGGTTGAACAGACCGTTCGAGCCAATGAAAACGCTAGCCAGGCTGAGATCGCCAACCAAGCAAAATCAGAGTTCCTGGCCATCATGAGCCATGAACTCCGCACTCCCATGAACGGAATTTTAGGCATGAACGGCCTACTCCTTGATACTGAGCTCAATCCAAAGCAGACAAAACTTGCAGAGGTAGTTTCCACCAGCGCAAAATCACTCCTGACAATCATAAATGACATCCTTGATTTCTCCAAAATTGAAGCTGGTAAACTCACCCTCGAAAACATTGATCTGGATATCCGTTCACTACTCGATGAAATCTGTGAAATGATGGCTTTTAAAGCATCAGAAAAAGGACTTGAATTCAATGTGATGGTGGAAGCTGAAGTACCGAGTGTCTTGAAAGGAGACCCTACAAGGCTACGTCAGATCATCCTAAACCTCCTTGGAAATGCTTTTAAATTTACAAAACATGGTGAGGTGTCAATCCAAGTACGAATGCAGGATGAAGACAAAACTCACTGCCTGATCCATTTTGAAGTACATGATACCGGAATAGGTATCAGCAAAACGGCACAGAAACACATCTTTTCATCCTTTACCCAGGCAGACAGCGGTACTACCCGTAACTATGGCGGAACCGGACTCGGACTGCCCATTTCAAAGCAACTCTGTGAAATGATGGGTGGTGAGATAGGGGTTGAAAGCCAGGAAAAAAAAGGTTCGATTTTCTGCTTTACAGCCCGATTAAAGAAAAAGGATCAACTTGACCCCACAGCCACAATCTCCGGCATAGATTGCCAGAAATTAAAGGTTCTGGTTGTCGACAATAACCCGGTCAATCGTAAGCTAATGGCCATTATGCTGCAGGAGAGAAATTGTAACCATGCTGAAGTCGTAAGCGGTAAAGAGTGCCTTGAAGCTTTGCATAAAGCAGCTGCAGAGGAAAATCCGTTCGAGGTCGCCTTTCTTGACATTCAACTTGGCGATCTCTCCTGCACCGAACTGGGCACTATTATCCGGCAGGACCCAACTCTCAACAAAACAGCCATAGTTCTGATGTCTGCCCATAAAGACAGAAGCGATAAAAGCTATCTTGCCGAAATGGAATTTGTTTCTTTTCTGGCAAAGCCTATTACTAGACAGGCTCTTACAGATACCTTAATGATGCTCTTCCGCAGGAATTTGACCCCGGAGGTCAGTGCACGCAAAACAATGCCTTCCACCCATGAAATTGGCGCCGCCAGAAGGCAAGCCACACACATCCTTGTGGTGGAAGATAACCAGACTAACCAGCTGGTGGCAGAGGGAATTCTAACCAAACATGACTTTAAGGTCTCTATTGCCGAGAATGGTACAGAAGCCCTCCAAAAACTGAACGGTGAACCCTTTGACCTGGTCCTAATGGATTGCCAGATGCCGATAATGGATGGTTTTGATACTACAGCTGCCATCCGCTTAATAGAATCCGGTAAAGACACCTCCGGACAAAAAATACCGATAGTTGCCATGACTGCAAATGCTATGCAGGGTGACCGTCAGAAATGCCTTGATGCGGGTATGGATGATTATATAAGTAAACCTCTGGAAGATCAGGATCTTGTTGATGTTGTAGAAAAATGGCTAAAGGCTGGCAGCAGCGGAATAGTGACTGAACCCAAAGCAGAAAATAAAAACAGAGAAGAGGACCCGCTGCTGTTTGACCGCAGTGCACTGCTGCAGCGCATAATGAATGACGAAGAGATAATGACGTCACTACTCAGCTCGTTTACCAATAACATTGCAGCTCTGCAAAATAATCTAGGCGACGCCATCACTTCAGGAGACACCACCGAAATACGGCTCCACGCCCATTCAATAAAGGGTGCCGCTGCCAATGTCAGCGCACTTAGCGTATATCAGATGGCTGGAACCATCGAGCTGGCCGCACAAAAAGAAGAGCTTGATAAAATGGAAATGTGGCTGGAAAAACTCAATAAACAGATTGCCTTGTTTATAAAAGTGATTCGGTAACACTTCCACAGGACAATAGCTAAGCCATCTTATTCATAGAGAATAATTCAGCCAACCCACTGTGGCGCTGAGTTCGCGTAAGCACCGCCGAATCAAAAGCGGAATAACTTGCCTTTATTATCACATTCTCTCTTGCCCTGGTTACTGCCGTGTAGAGCAATTCTCTGGTCACAAGCGGTGATGGGCGCGTGGGAAGAAGCACCACTATCTCTCCAAATTCGGCCCCCTGACTCTTATGAATGGTGAGCCCATACACGGTTTCACAACTCCCAAGCCTGCCTGGTAAAACTCCGTACAAACTCCCGTCGGACCGCTCAAACCATACCTTCAGTATCTGAGGATTCTCGGGGTCAGGAAGGCAAAGGCCAATATCACCATTATAGAGATCAAGTCCGTATTCATTTCTGGTGATCAGCACCGGCCTGCCACGATACCAATTCGCATCCATCCCCTTAAACCCCTTGCCACGGAGAACCTGTTCGACCTTTTCATTCACTCCCTGCACGCCTTCCGGGCCATGACGCAGGGCGCAAAGAATCTTAAAGGATTGAAACATCCGGAATAACGTCGAATAGTCATCAAGCGTTATAGCCTTCTGGACAGCTTCCATATAATGGCTATAACGTTTACCACCATATTCCGCCGCATCACCTTCCAACAGGGTAACATTCTCAGGAGATTCCGCCCCCAGCAACTTCCAGGCAGCCACAGAATCCCCGCGGTTAATTGCCGTGGCAAAATGCTTAATTCCTCTATCAAAACGATAACTCATCTGCAACTCGACGGTATTACCAGGCAGTGCACGTATCATATCCGCAAGGACTGTTCCCGATTCCACCGAAGCGAGCTGATCCTTATCACCAAGCAGAATCAAACGAGTATCTGGACGAAGGGCCGCAAGCAGCTTACTCATCAGCGCAAGGTCCACCATGGACGCTTCATCGATAACAACAACATCATAGAGCAGCAAATTCTCTTCATTATGACGAAAAAAAGGCGAGTACTGTTTCACCCCGAGCAGACGATGCAGGGTTGATGCCTTTTCCGGGATAGTTTTGGCGATAGCGGCATCAAGAGCAATTCCCCGAACGGACAAAACAATGGACTCCTG
This sequence comes from uncultured Desulfocapsa sp., assembly GCA_964505715.1. Taxonomy (GTDB): domain Bacteria; phylum Desulfobacterota; class Desulfobulbia; order Desulfobulbales; family Desulfocapsaceae; genus Desulfocapsa. The sequence continues at coordinate 62,940 of CAZDJE010000001.1, forward strand.
AAGCCGCATTGCAGCTTTTCCAGTTGGAGCAGCAAGAGCAATCCTTAAGCGTCCCTGTGCGGCAATCTGAAGAAGAGCAAGGATTTTCACAACGGTGGTGGTTTTCCCGGTCCCAGGCCCCCCTGAAATAATCAAAAAGTTCTGCTTTAAGGCCTGAACAGCTGCCGCCTTTTGCCAGTCAGTCTCCCCATTTTTTTCCTTAGCAAACAGTTCATCAAGAGTCGTTTTTTCTACCAAAAGCTCTTTCGTACTACTCAGAAGAACCCTGACTTTCTCAACAAGGGATTGCTCATAGGCAAAAAATCTCTGCAGATACAAACGATTTCCCAGCAGACACAGAGGTTGATGTCCCTCTTCCCTGCCATCATTTGCAAGAGTGGATTTACGAACCAGAGCAAGCTCAGTGTCATTGACAGGAAGACAGGAATTACCGCCGCCAAGACTCACCGAAAGCCGGCAAATAAGGTCCTGAAACTGCTCACATTCAATTCCTGACAATCCGGAACGGCTGGCCAGGAATTTTCCAAATTGACTGTCGAGCAAACGAACTGTTTTCTCCAGCATCATTTTGCCCCCAAACAGTCATATAGCTCGTTCAGTACCGAAACCTGCGGCTTATCAAAGTACAGACCGTTTCCGGGATATGCTGGATTCATTCCTCTGGCAAAGAGATAGAACACGCCGCCAAAATCACGTTCATAATCATATTTAGGAAGAGTTGCCTTCAAATAGCGATGCATCACCAGTGTATAAATCCAGTATTGTAATCCATAGTTATGATCATACATGGCCGCTTCCAGTCGTTTCCCGCCATAATCACCGACAGAATCCCCAAGGAAGTTGGTTTTATAATCCATCACATAGTATTTGCCACGATTACGGCAAACCAGATCGATAAAACCTGTCAAATAGCCCTTCAACATTTTTTCCTGAACAGGCTGCACCACACTCGAAAACTCTAGCAACTCATTTATCCGCCTAGTCGATTCCTCACGAAGGTGAAAATAAAAGGGCATTTCCTTTAACACATCCTGCTCAGAGAGTTCTGCAAGACTGAACAACACACCTGTCTGTTCACTGGATAGTGGCGTCCCTGTCACATCCCGCAGCAGCTTCATCAGTTGTTCGCTTTCAGCATTCACCCCAAAACGACTGCACTGCCCCTGGCACTCATTTCCATAGTCCGTCTCTGCTGCAAGCATGCTGAAAGAATAATCTTCCAGCAGCCCGTGAACCACATTCCCAAGGGCTGCCCCCAGAGGGAGCGAGTGAATGGCTGGTGACTCATCAGCCTCTCCCCTTATTGCAACTGCCGGTATGCCAGTTGAGTGCCCGGACCCAGCAAGCGCTGAATAGCTGGTCATCAGCCATTCAGCCGGAAGTGACGATCTGGAAAACTTTCTGCACGTTAACACCGGCCCCTCCTGTTGAACGACTGCAGTCGATTGACTGACGTCCTCACTAGCGGAAACGGAGACTAGTTTCACGGAGTCACCATTGCATAGAACCTGTAAACGGGCAGTCTGCTGAGTAATTCCCTGATATTCATTAAGTGACAATACCCAGGCCAGCGCCGACTCAGCCGAAGACATCTCAAAACGACCTCCACGAACATCTGCCCAAAAGAGATAACAACGACTGCTCGCTCGTGTAACAGCAACATAAAGGAGCCGAACCTCTTCTGCCAGCTCCTCGGCCAAAGCGTCCTCACGTCTGGAGTAAAAATCAACAGAACCAAGATCAGCTACCCTTATGTGCTGTTCATCATGGTAGGAAATGCAGTTTTCTTCCTGCCGAAGAAAAGCTTTACGGTGCCAGAGATAGGGGCAAAAAACAATCGGATACTCAAGCCCCTTCACTGCATGCATGGTCACCACCTTCACCGCCTGCTCATCACTTTCAAGCCGCATCTGTGCCTGCTCATACGGTTCAGCAGATTCCAGCTGCATAGCCAGATACTGAAGAGTCTGGAACAGGTGGAGGTCATCGTGACTTTCCTTTTCCTGAAGTAACTCGGCAAGATGCTGAATATTCGCAATCTGCCGTTCTGCAAGGGGCAGAGCAGAAAGTGTCTCAAAAACTGACTCACGACTTAGAAGAGCGTTCATCATGACAAGAAAGCCCTTCTCCTGCCAGAGATCATGGTACGCATAAAATCTTGTCAGCCACGCATCCATAATTCGTTCGTCCTGAGTCTGCTTATACAGCTGCCCCCCACTCATCCCAAACCACTTACAACTTATTGCACTGCGTAGTAGACGGACATCCTGGGGAGCGGCAACAGCTTCCACCACCAGCAGCATGTCACGACATTCCCCTGTTTCAAAAACAGTCTTCCTGCTAAAAACAACCGCTGGAATGCGCGCAGCTGCAAGAGACTCCTGGAAGGATTCAGCCTGCTTATTGCTACGAACAAGGATGGCAATATCTCCTGCAGTTACCCCTCTTTCTTCCCCCGTATCAGTGTGCAACACCCCGTCTTGAAGTAACTTCCTAATTTCAGCGACCACATACAACTCCAGCCGATCCCTGAGTTTCCCGGATGTCCACGGCTTAACACCATCTTCATGGGGGGATTCCAGACTGCAGCAAACCATGGCAGCCTGTTTTTCACACTCCAGCTGCAACTGCCAGCAATCTGCAGATTTGGCAGCATCCACTCTGTTATAGAGCAGATCAGGGCTAGCAAAGGCGTCCTTCTTCTGCATAAACAGAGTGTTCACTGCATCAACAAGTGAAGGGTTAGAACGATAGTTTTTTTCAAGGCCCAAAAGATAATCAGCGGACTTTCTGGCCTGAAAATAAGCCGCGATATCTGCGCCCCGGAATTTATAAATAGCCTGTTTGGGATCGCCAATCAGATAGAGAAAGTGCTGCTTTTTATCTCCCCCAAAAAGGCTTGAAAATATACGATACTGGGCGGCATCGGTATCTTGAAATTCATCTATCAGGGCAACCTGAAACCGACTTGCTAATATTCGCTGCAACTCTTTGCGACGCGGGCCATCGAGTGCCCGGGCGAGTGAAACAACAAGATCGTCAAAGGAAAATAGGCCTTTAGAAAGCAGGCGATTACGAAGCCCGGTCTGCAGCTCGCCTGCAAGATGGACACGAAGAGTGAGTACAGCATGCTTGCAGGCCCCAAGAAAGCAATCAACACTGTCCGATGCTAGTGGAAAACCTTCCAAGAAAGCTTGTTTCTTTGCATCACCACGAAGTTTATTACCGTTCAGTTCAGTAGGTAAAGAAGAGCGACTCAAAAATGCAAAATTAGCTGGCAAGGCCTTTTCTTTCCCGGAAAAGAAAGCAACACATTGCCGCCACCACTCCGTAAAATTGTCACAAAATGCTTTCTTGAATTTTCCAGCATCAATGCCACTAAGAAAACATTGCTCAAGTGTCGTTGAATTTTCTTGCCACCATAACGTTACATCATTCAGGGAAGAATCTACCTGTTCAAGAGAATCGGCGACCGTTCCATGCAAAGACGGTTCTATAATATCCTCGACGCCAACACCCTGTACTGTCTTATACAGTGCCTCAGGGCTTGAAAAACTATTGAGAAAAAGAGAACAGTGAAATTCCGGCAATTCATACATCCATTTCCGCCAATAATCGGCGACAAGCTCGGTCCGCACCTGGCTAACATCGGCGGTGAGCTCCATATCAAAAAGCTGTCCAGATTCCAGTGCCTGTTCCTGAAGCATTCGCTGACAAAATCCATGAATGGTAAATACTGCCGCCTGGTCCATATCCAGAAGAGCAGCCTCAAGGCGGGCGATGGCTAATGGTTTATTGGAAAGTGCATTCAGATACGTAAAAAGAGCCGGATCACAATCACTCTTTTCCCCCTCGACCAAAAGATTTTTCGATTCCAGCAACCTGGAACGTATCCTTGAACGTAACTCTTCCGTTGCCGCTCGGGTATAGCTGACAACCAGCAACTCTTCAAGCACCACTCCAAACTCTATGACAAACCTCACTACCAGCATGGCAATGGCATAGGTTTTCCCGGTTCCGGCACTTGCCTCCACCACGTTTACTCCGCGGTTCAGGGGGGCAGTTGCTGCGTCAAATGATTTATATATCTCTGACATTTGCCCTCTTCCAGATAGATTCATAAAACCAGTCACAGAGATCCAGAAATTCCTGATCCAGAATCTCTTCCAGTTCCTGCCCTCGATAGAGTAGTTCCCATTCAGTATCAAATCCGCTACTCAATATTTTTTCTACGGACTGAATTGCCTTGGCGACCGGATCTCCCCTGCCGCTCTTTTCTGTTTTCGTTTTTTGTACCGCAAAAGCAAAAGCCGGCTCAACCAGCAGACGGGACGGGGTTTGCCGCCCCTGCTGAAAAAGTGCAATCAACCGTTGCAAGTCCCCTGTTTCTGCACTTCCGGCTGGAAACACCAGTTCTATATCCTTGCTCAACAGACGGGTTTCTCTGGGATCATCGAGTAGAATGGAGCAGAGGCAGTGGTGCAACCACCCATTCATAACATCTTGCCCTTTTAAACGTGCATAGCGGGAAATAAAGGAACCATTGGTATACAAAGAACTTATTTTTCCCGACAGGTACAAACCATAGAATTCTCCCTCAACAAATCTATCTTCTTCACTTCCCAATGCCCTTTGTGCATCCACACGTTCTGAAAACGGGGCAAGCTCTTTCAACTTTTCTGCAAACTGGATATTTCCCGGTGCCCCAAGCGGCCATAGACCTGCTGTCTGAATCTTCTGCTGCAGCAACGCCAGACTCACTTTTCTCGTTCCACCATCTGCCATATCCTGTTCCACAAGATATTTTTCAAGGGTGTCCAGAACAAAGGGTTCATGTTCATCAATATTACTATTGTGAGTGCCAGGATAAATTCCAAGGACATTTCGCACAAAGTATCTTTGTGGATTTTTAAAAAATGAGAGAAATTCGGCAATGCTGCAGACACTATCATTTTCTTCTTTTACACTTCCATGCCACCAGGGTCCTTGATCTTCAGTGGCACTATACAAGCTAGAGCTAACATCCCTCATCTGTCTATCATAACTAAACAAACTTCCAGATCCATCAAAGTAGGAGGAGGAGAAACCATGCAAGGGATGCACATCTACTAATTCATCTATTCCATATAATTTCACGACATCAAGCAACTCAGAAACAACAACGGATGGTGGCAAAACATCATTGCTGCGAATCGATTGCCCCACGTAGCTCAGATAGAGGCTTCCCCGTGCCGAAAGAATAGCTTCCAGAAACTGATACCTATCGTCTCTTCTGCGCGATCGATCACCCGGAACAAACGTTTCACCGAGGAGATCAAAGGGTGGGTGAAAATCATTTTTCGGGAACACCGTATCGTTCAGCCCCAGAATACAAACTTTTTCGAAGGGAATGGAGCGCATGGGCAGCATGGAACAAAATGTCAGCTGTCCTCGCAAGAATCCCGCACTTGATCTTTTGTCCCCGGCGGCCCCCTCAAGCCATGAACAGATCACTTCAAAACTGACACTTTCCTGGTGCAAACTGCCATACTCCTGGCCCAGATCACTTAATATCCCATGAAGCTCAGCCAGGCCATCATTATCTGTTGTCACAAAAAGTCGTTCTGCAAAACCAGCCAGGAGTTCAGCCCACACTGAAAGAGTACGGGATTTTGAAAACTGACATGCCGCCTGCTCAAGAAGATCAAAGAAAAAAGAGAGTCCGCCAAGAGGGCTTGCTGTGCTTCCTTCAATATCCGGGTATGGCAGAATCCCATTTAAATCCCCTTCCCTCCCAGTTGCATACCCCATCAACAGACGATCCAAACCATTTTTCCAGGTACATTCATCTCCACCCGGCAAGCCGACATCCTCTTTATAGGATCCAGAAAGCCCCCAGCGTATCCCCGAGGAAGCCACCCAGTGGCGAACAAGATCAAGTTCATCTGCATGCGTATCAAATCGCGGATAGACCTCCTTACGTTCAAAAAGATCAAGCACTTCATTCCACCCGAAACGTCCTGAGCAGAGTTCCAGAAACTGGATAAAAACAGCTAAAAAGGCATTATTCAAAACCGGATTTTTATCTGCTATGGAATGAGGAATTTCATGGAAAATGGCAGAAATCAAGCTGCTGTACTCCTGGATATCAGGTGCCATAACAACAATATCCTTCAGGGCCAAATCCGGATCCTGGTCCAGCCAAGACAACACTCGATCCTTAAGTATCATTATCTCCCGATAGGGGGAATGTGCAGAAACGACAAGCATGGAGTCATCCTTGTTGCACGAGCCACGATCTTTCGTCATTTCACCTTTGAGTAAATCAGACTGCATCCGGTGCAGCAAGCTGGGATGATCCGGATCAAAAGGGTCTGCAAAGCTGGAATATTCCCCGGCAAACTCAATAGTGTCTAAAAGCATATCCTGAAACTCTCTCCCCTGTTGACAAAGGGAGTTGAGCAGAGGATGAATGGTTTCAATCGATTCTTGCGGCTGCTTTCCATGATGAAGATCCGAAATATTTTTTCGCAACTCTGCTCGTCGGCTCTGTTGCTCTCCCCAGAACATTTCACACGGGGAAAGAAGATAAAAATGAACTTCACAATGCTGAGCCATAGCCTGCAGGCAGTTGAGCAGGACAGGAGGAAGGGTATGCAGGCCAAAAACAGAAAGCCGCTTTGGAATCAGCAGGCTATAATCATTCTTCAATTGAAGCTTCTCGATAAGATCACGAAGAAACAGACCACGATGCCTGGAATGCCCGATAAGCGTGCTCAGCAAATTCCAGAGTTCCATCTGGTATATCTCAGCAGGATTATCAGTGGAGAGCTTGCCACTCTCCCACCCATCTATCATTCCCGGACGCATGATCTGGTACTGGTCAAAAATATTGGCGAGTTGCTGGGCCAGTTGATATCGCTTTATACCACCACTATCATCCGAGATATAACGAGTCAGTGTCGCAAATATCTCATTTTCATCCCCGAGACCACGAAAAATACTTTCTATATACCAGCAAAGTTTATCCCTGGCGTACTCTTCGTGACCGGATTCCACCTTGAGCCGATCCGCCATCAATGCAAAAAAACGGGTGGGAAGCATATACTCATAGTTACACCATGAGACAAATCGTTTAGCCAGACTTTGGGAGAGCATACGCTCCATCCCCTGACTCTGGATCAGAAAATACTCCGGACTGAAAGGATCGCGTCCATCATCAAGATGCAATACTTCAGCAAGCTGAGCTATAAGATTCTCTGTCCTGTTGGAGAGATGGAGGTAGAACATATATTCAAAAGATAGGTTTGAGATAATCAGGAGTTTTTTGACTCAGGAACGTTTATACTTACAATACAGGTAACTATTCATTGTAATTTTACAGACACTGGATTTTGTGTTTTTTCGACTAAAACTTCATGGAATCCGTCATTCCCGATAACTACACTCGGGAATGACGTGCTTTTTTTAATAATATACCTAAACGACAACACACTAAAGATATTTATATACTCGCCTTCAGGCAGCCATGCAAATACGTATTGCCACACAAACAGACCTCCAGCATATTGTAGCCATCTATAACCAGGCAATTGCAGATCGAAACTGTACCGCAGACACCGAGCCACTCACGGTAACAGGTCGACAGGAATGGTTTGACAACCACGATCCGCAAAGATATCCAATTTTTGTTATTGAGGAGAATCCTGCCGCCCCAATCATTGGCTGGTGCAGCCTCAGCGCTCATCGAAAAGGCAGAATAGCCCTGCAAAATGTTGCTGAAATCAGTTATTACATAGACAGGACACATCGGGGAAAGGGATTTGGAAAGGGGATCATACAACATGCTCTGCTGGCTGCCCCGGCCCTGGGACTCCATAATCTTTTTGCTATACTACTCGACACTAACCGGACAAGCGTGGCTCTTTTGAAAAAACATGGCTTTTCGCAATGGGGCCACCTCCCTGATATTGCAGAATTTGAAGATAGCATCTGCGGCCAGTATATTTTTGGACGAAAAGTTTAATGTCAACAACAGTCCTCGTCATCATATACTCATGACAGTAAACGATCAGATGCAAATCCCTTCTCTAAGCCGAGGACCATTATGAACAATCTATTCAAGCAGTTCATCCTTGTTTTACGAAAACTTGGCATCCGGGCTATGGAGTAACAAGTTACAAAGACACAAGTGGAAAAGATATGTCGGCACGTGCCCTAATGGATGATATTTATGACGAGAAAAAAGATCTGCTGACAAAAAATGATCTTCAAAAAGCTAAAAACAAGAAAAACCCAGCCATTCATAAAAATAAAAAACCTATTGCACTAGGCCACCACCGGTATAATCATAAATTCCATAGACAAGTCCGGCGAAAATTCCTATGGTTAAAAATAACCTGATCCGTGAAATCCAGGGAACGGTTTCCCCCTTCGCCGCGTATTGAATGACAGATACAATAACAAATGTAATTCCAATCACGTAGGGAGCGGTAAATAAAATCTGCTTACCAGTTGCCAGTATGGTCGTCAACGGATCTGCAGCAAGGCGCAAATTAAATAGTATATACACCAGTGCTGTAATATAAAATGACACACTCTTATTCTTCTTTTCTTCGGTCGGTTCCATATGCAATCACTCAATAGTCTTTATTTTCCTGAAACAATCCTTCCTCGTCACCTGCGAAACTGTCTCCTCCTGTTTCCCGATAGCCTCCACCTTTTACAGCCGGTGGAAACAGCATCGGAATCAGAAGAATCACCAGCTGATGATATTTTCATGGAACAACAAATCTGTCAAGTCCATACTCCATCTATCCTTGGAAAAGAACGAGATAGATTTCTCGGACTTATAGAGGAAATCAAGAATAGTAAGGATGGCTTTGCCGAACAAATGAGCGCCTTAACTCTCGCCCACCTCTCAAAAGAGCAGGGAAGTGGTGAACATAATCATCAGGCGATTCTGACAAGCTTACAGGGAAAGCACGTAAGCACCACCGCGGTAAATGACCTAGAAACAAAGAAAGCTGCACTCTGGCAAGCTCGTCTGGTTCTTGTACTTGCGGAAATCCTAGACAAAGAAGAGGCCGAGCTGGCCAACACCCTTTCGGATATAGACGATACTGAAATGGCTCTTTTTAAAGAGCTTAGAGGCGAACCTGGGGAAGTAAGCGAAGAACAGGACCCTTTTGCCGAACTGATGCGTATTAAAGCTAATCTCAGCCAACCACGGCCGGGAACGGTTAAAAGGCGCCTCCAGGCATGGAAGACTCTTTATGCTTCCGGTACTCTGCCGGAAGAGTACTGGTTATGGACAAGCACTCAGGAAGAAGCTGCTGAACTTCTTATTGATACCTACGAGACAGTAGCTGGAAGAAATAGTGTCCCCCTTCTTCTACTGGACATTCCTGAACATATTTACATGAGAGATGGGGATGCACTTGAAAGTATCAGAAATTTTCAAAAAAGAGCCAGGGAGATTCGAACAGAGATCATAGAAAAACTCTCAGCCATTGTGGCTAAAAAGCACCTCAATGTGGTCGATCCCGTCGCCCTGCTGCCCGATGCCGGAACCCTTGCCCGCGACTGGAATGATCTAGTTGAATATCACTTTCCGCAGGAACGTTTTGGACGAAAAAAACTGGATTTTCAATTTCTGGCTAATGTCTCACTCAACCAGCTGATTCAGGGAAAAGATTCCCCCCAGGAACAAGACGCACTCTGCCATGGAATAGTCGCAATCCGCAAAGAGTAGTTAGCGGGAAGTAATCGCTCAGTACATATTGTTGCCCAGAACATATCTATTTCCGGCCCACACCATCTCCACTGGAACCGGGAATAGACACTATTGGCTGCTTGGTTTTACTGATCGCAACAGGTGTAAGGATTGATCGTCAGCACCGGACAACTTGCAGATTTCACAACCTTATCAGCCACACTGCCAAACATTATCTTCTCCAACCCCTTATAGCCGTGGGTTCCCATTGCGATAAGACTTGCTTCCTGTTCACCGGAAAAATCAACAATCTGCTCTGCGACATCACCAACCAGAATTTTTCCGCTCACATCAGCAACGCCCTTTCCGGTGGCAAACTCTTCTATTTCTTTGCAAAAAGCATGCATTTTTTCCTCTGCCTGGGTAAACAGATCCTGCTCAAAGTCCGGTATACTCATCTGAGGAACAAAAAATCCCGAATAGTCCTCAAATTTCTGCACAACAAATAACAAAAGCAAACTCGCCTTAAAACTCCCTGCCATAAAGACAGCAGACTCGGCAATCAGCTTTGAGTTATCTGAAAAATCGACCGGTGTTACAACAACTTTAACGTGTTCAATGCGTTTCATAGCACCTCCAAGTGTATTTATCTTTTCCGCCTCAATAGTGTCTGTTCAGAAAGGAGTTTTTTTTCTCTATATCGAGGCATGACAAATCATTTACCGCATCAAGATAAGCGAAGACATCCAGAGATAGAGGTAAAAATCCATTCATGGACAGACACTACCTAATTTTCTCACAATTTCCGGTTCCTCACAAGAAATATTTAACAACCGGCCAAATTGAGATACCATTCGCTTCCTATTTGTGTTTTTTTTGGTATTCGTTCCTGAAAGTGATAGCCTTCCATAAAATCTTCTTTTACAATCACATTCAGGGAAATGTACGCCAACCAAGATCCATCTTTCCTGTAATCTAATTTTTATTTACAGTGCAGCCTGATTGGGACAGAACCGATACGCACAGAGGGCGTCTCTCGGACTAATTGTGACCTGTTGGCCAACCAGCGCCTACCTGCAACCCTCTAATGCCCCATGCTGGTAGAGACTAATTGCCAAACAACCCCTTTAATCCCTGCTCAAGCAAATTAATGGGCGCATCCTTTTCACCGTCCTGCTTCGTATCACCGTTATTTTTATTCAACTGTTTCTGAAGTTCTCCCATCAGGAGCGATGTCGCCTCAGCCTTAAAGAGTCCGACAACATCCGCCTCCTGTTTCAAGTTCGAAAACTCTCCCTGAATCTGGTATGGAATTATAATCTTACTATAATCAGTTTTTCCTGATTCAGAATTTCTATCCATCCCTCTAAGCAATGAAATCTTGAGCAGATAATCAACATATTCAGCACCAAAATCGACTTTTCCGGCCCCGGTAACTTTCAGAAGTTCAGATTCAGCCTTCAGATCATTGTTTTTAAAAACTCCATTTGTAATGGTTCCAATTGCACTGATCCTGGCAAATCCAGTCGGTTCATCCTTCGCTGTCTGTACCAGTGGTTTGTTTTCATACAGGGCCTTTGCCTGCCGAACAACCTGAAGAAGATGAAGCTTCCTAATTACTCCATCCTCAAGTGCCAGGTCCATATTCCCCTGTGAATTGCGAATAAACTGTTTTTTGAGATTTCCCTTCGAGCTAAGCTGAAGAGACAAACCTGCCGTTCCTGTCACTTCATCTTTGCCTTTCATATCGATGAGCAGTGGACCTACCTGAATGTGATCAACGGTGGCCTGCAGCGAAAGTTTCGGAATTTTCCCAACAACATCCAGTTGAGCTTCAGCTGCAATACTGCCATCATATAATCCTGTCTGAAAAGGCTTCAACTCTAAGAGCCCATTCTTGCCCGATGCCTTAAGAACCACTTTTGTAAGATTTGCCCCTTTTACTTTCAGTGCACCTACACCAAGATCCAAATTAAACTGTAATTTTCGCAGAGATTCTACCGGAAAAAGAGGCTGCAGGGAAACTGCTTTGGGAGCCATTGCTACGCCCGATGTTGCCACCGTTGTTGGAGTCGTTATCTTTTCTATAGATTTAGCGATAGCTTTATTTTCCGGAGGGACAGTCGCATAAGTGTCGAGATCAAGGCGATCAAAATGCATCGTGACATCATATACTGGCTGCGAAGGACTTATCAGCACAAAACTTCCGGTCCCATGAGCACCATCGAGCAGAAAATCGATAGCCGAGACATCAATTTTCTTCGTGTCTCCTTTAAAGTTACAGGAGAACCCAACCTGCTGCAGGGCGGAATCACTTTTCCAGACAGGTTGTGAAATCCTGTTCTTTTTCAAAAATTCAGCAAGAGAAAACTCAGGGATATGTACATTTCCCTTAAAGGAAGGGGATGAGTAATCAGTGATTTCAGCGTTTAATTGAAGTTTTAGATATCCACTACTGAGCTGTAGTTCCTTGAGTGAGATGTTTTTCTGCGCCAGATCAATAAAACTATTTCCCTGGAATGCAAGCTGCGCATCTTGAACACCAAATGCTCCAATGGAATTATTTAATAAAATATTGTCAAGTTGCAGCGTTTTATCTCGAAGACTGAAAATAATGTCACTGCCGAGGGTACTCTCTACAAAAAGTGAACTTTTTCCTTTCTCGGATGATGTGAGGGTAAATTGTGATTGGAGATGAAAAGACTGTCCCTCAAGCACGTGACCTGTATTGAGGCTAAAATTCTTTAGCTCAAAAACCTTTCCTGATTGTTTATCTTCATAGTGAAGGCTGACACGGCTTAGATTAACAGCACCTAGCTCAAGAGTCGGAATTGTTCCCGCCTTTTCTGGACGCTGTACAGGAGGCGTTGCCTCGGACAAATCCTTCTTTTTAGGAGTTGTAGATGTTGAAGACGATACCTGTTCAGGCACAGCAGTTGACATTTCCCAGTTTCCCTTGCCGGACATATCACGAACCAGATAACAATACACACCATGAAGCTGTATCCCTTGTAAAACAAGGCGTCTTTCTTTTATCAGGGGGAGAAGAGAGAGTTCTACTCTTGCCACCTCACTACTGAGAATCGGCCTTTCAGATATATCTTTTGTTGAAAAAACCTGAATTCCCCCAAGAGAAAGAAGGACTTCAAGGCGAGGAGAGATCTGGAGAACAATGTCACCCGGTATCTCAAGCTGATATCCACTCTGTTTGTATACAAGATCGGATATCTCTCCCTTATAGTCATTGGGGTCCAGTACCATAGGTAACAGAAAAATAAGCCCTAGAAAAACAGTACCACAGACCACTAGGAAAGCACCTGCCCACTTCATTACACGTTTCATAAAGTCTCCTGTTCATTCATCTTATTAGCTACCCGGACAAAATCTGTAAAAATTCTTCTTCCGTAAGAACTCTCTTCCCTTTCTCTTTTGCTTTTTTAAGCTTCGATCCAGGTTTTTCCCCCACCACAAGACAGGTTAATTTCTTAGTTATACCACTAGCGATTTGGCCGCCATTCTCTTTAACCAGTTTTTTGGCCTCGGTACGCGACACCTTGCTCAGACTGCCAGTAAAAAGAAACACCTGACCACTCAAAAGAAGATCTGTTTCACTTTTTTGAAAAACTAGAGGATGTACGCCAGCTTCCTGAAATGATTCTATCATCTCAAGGACAGAAGGGTCAGAGAAATATTCGATAACGGATTTTGCGGCTTGTTCACCTAAGCCCTCTACTTCAAGCAACTCATCATATGTGACCGCAAGCAGCTGTTCAAGACTTGCAAAGGTATTCTCCAGCAGGGACGCTGTTACCTCACCAATAAAGCGAATCCCAAGTGCTGCAAGAAAACGCGACAAGGTGGGGTTTCGCGCAGCACGCACTCCAGAAATCGCATTCTCTGCTGATTTCTCACCCCATCCTTCAAGCTCTACAAGATCTTTCTTTTGTAGTTTGAAGATATCAGGCAAATCATTGATCAATTGCAATTCGAAAAGCTGCTCCACACTCTTTTTCCCAAGGCCGTCAATATCGAGTCCTGCCTTGGAACAGAAGTGGACAAGTGAGCGCAGACGCTGGGCTGAGCAATGCGGATTGACACAACGGGTAACAGCCTCCCCCTCAAGCTTACGCAACGGATGTGAGCAGACCGGACACTCTTTTGGAAGAGTAATAGGGAGAGCGTCACTCTCCCGTTTATCCAGAACAGCCTTTACTATTTCAGGAATAACGTCCCCTGCTCGCTGAACAAGGACAGTATCACCAATTCGTAAATCCTTGCGCAGAATTTCATCACCATTATGAAGCGTTGCACGGCTAACTACAACGCCACCAACATCAACTGGATCGAGTATTGCAACTGGGGTAATTGCCCCAGTCCTACCAACCTGAAAGTCAACTTGAAGAATTTTTGTTGTGGCCTGGGTAGCCGGAAATTTACAGGCTATTGCCCAGCGAGGTGCTCTTGCCTTGGCACCAAGCCGTGTCTGCAATGCAAAATCATCAACCTTCACCACCATACCATCAATCTCATAGGCAAGGTCGTGACGCATCTCTGTAAGTTCTGTAAAACGTTGAATAACCGATCCTATATCAGAGCAGAAAGTAACATGAGAGTTTACCGGAAAGCCAAGATCAGCCAAAAAGAGGAGTAGTTCCTGCTGACCTTTGCACTTGGTCACAATAGGATCAGCCACTCCATAAACAAAAAAACGTAGTGGCCGCATAGCCGTTATTTTGGGATCAAGCTGGCGCAGAGAACCTGCTGCTGCATTTCGTGGATTAGCAAACAGAGGCTCGCCGCTCTCTGCTCGCTGAATATTAAGATCATCAAGCCCACCACGATCCATAAAGACCTCCCCGCGAACCTCAAGCAATGGAAATCCATTCTTCTGAAGACGAAGGGGAATAGAGGAAACAGTTCGAAGTTGAGCGGTTATATCTTCTCCAATACTGCCGTTACCACGGGTGCTTCCCTGAACAAAGAGACCATTTTCATAAATAAGCTCGACGGCCAAACCATCAAGTTTCGGTTCAGCCATGTAGGAAAAATGATCTTTGTTCAGCAAAAAACGGTGGAGCCGATCCTCAAAGGAATGAAGATCCTTGTCGTCGAAGGCATTTTCAAGACTCAGCATGGGCAGACGATGTTCCACCTGATTAAAACTATCAAGTACCGCCCCTCCCACTCGCTGGCTGGGAGAATCGAACGTTACTAGATCTGGGTATATCTCCTCAATCGTTAGCAATTCCTGGAAAAGAGTGTCATATTCACCATCTGAAATTTGCGGATCATCGAGAACATAGTAGCGATGAGAATGTTCGTTCAGAAGAAGGTGTAACTCATCCAGCCTTTTCTGAGACAGCTCCATACTCATTTATTTTGGTGGGGATAGCAGCTTTCCTGCCTTGGCAATATTCTCATGAGGCACTTCATCGATAAAAATTAGAATCGCTTCGGGGGGCTTCCCAGCTTCCCTTGCAATGACATCTGTAACGCCTTTACTGATATTGCTCTTCTGCTCCTTAGTCAGCTTTCCGGCCACACGAATATTTACATAGGGCATTTTTTATTCTCCTTCAATTGTTATGATTCAGACAGACAAAAATTGGATACATCCATGGGAAGTTGAGACATGGTCAGTCCAAAATCAGTAGCGAGGGCTACCAATTGAGCCATATTGCAGTTGATAAAAGTATTGGGTAGAGTTTTCCCGGATACAGCGACCCCCTGTTCCAGAAAATCCAGTAATGCTTCTGCTGCCTCTGATTGAAACACTGTATGGTCAACAGACTGCCTATGAGCAAATGCTTTCCAACGCTCCCAGTTATACACTGTTCGCCTAACACCGCGATATGTGCTTTTATGGAAATTTCCCAGCTGTATATCGCGCAACACAATCTCCTGATACCGCTGGGCTGCAGCACTTGTAAGTGTTACACGTTCTTTATCATCCAAAATAAGCTGTGGCCCATCACTCGATTGAGTCAGAAAATAGATGGAGGAGTGAAGAGCAATCTCAGGAATTTCCCCTGAATGACGCACAATAAGCCACTCATCAGCAAGCAATTCCTCACGTTCTGCTCTGGTCACTGCTTTTTTTCCAGATCAAAAACAGAACGAAAAACATCCACCTTCATTGCTGACTGATCCTTACAGCTTTCACTCTTTAAAAAGAGCATGGGATCATGGAGTAGCTTGGAAACAATGGCCCCAGCCATCTTTTCAACACTTTTTTGTTCTTTTAAGCTGAGACCATTGAGTTTTGGCAGAGTTCGTGCGAGCTCCATTTTAGCAATCAGGTTTCCTTTTTCACGCAGGGCAACAAGAGTTGGGGTAACGGCAAGCCCCGCCAGCCAGTCTTTAAACTTTAAGGCCTCCTCATCTACTATGCGGCTCGCCTTAATCGCCTCCTTATCCCGCTCTGCCTTATTCAGTTCCACCACATTATTTAAATCATCAATATCATACAGATACACATTATCCAGATCATTTAAAGATGGATCAAGATCTCTTGGTACTGCAATATCAATAAAGAACAGTGGCTTATTGCGGCGATTGCGCATCAGGGGCTTAACGTCCTCTTTGTAAAGGATAACCCCCGGAGCACCGGTGGAGCTCACGATAATATCAACCTGCTCCAACTGTTCTAACAATTCGTCCAAACCAACGGCACGTCCATTGAAGCGTTTGGCAAGGTCGAGCGCATTTTCAAGGGTTCTGTTGGCAACGACAACATCTTTTGCCCCATTTCCAACTAGATGTTCAGCAGCAAGCTCGGCCATTTCACCTGCACCAATAAGCAATACCCGTTTACTCTCAAGTGAGCCAAATATCTTCTTTGCAAGCTCAATGGCGGCATAGCTTATGGAAACAGCAGAAGAGCCAATTTGGGTTTCACTGCGGACCCGTTTGGCAACGGAAAAGGACTTATGGAGCAACTTATTTAGGATAGGTCCTGTACATTTTTTTTCAGAAGAGTAGCGATACGCCTCCTTCAACTGCCCTAAAATTTGAGATTCGCCAACGATCATTGAGTCAAGACTGGCTGCGACCATAAACAGATGATGAATGGCATCTTCATTGCGATAACAGTAGAGATGTTTTTCATACTGATCGGGAGTAAGAGCGTCACCAAAAAGAAATCCAGCAAGATTTTTCTCCACGTCAACATCGCCGCTGACTGATACAAGGATTTCAACCCGATTACAGGTCGACAGCAGATAGTACTCCTGTAAACCGTCAATTTGCCCCAAAGCCTGTAACGGTTCTTCGTACCCACTGGTGAGTGCCAGTTTTTCACGCACTTCAAGTGGAGTGTTCTTATGATTCACCCCGAGTAGCAGGATATTCTCACTGGGCATAACTATGTACCCCCCCAAGAAAAAAATTTACTCCCCAGAGAGTAAATATCACTGCAGAAAAACCAACAATCGACATAACGGCTGCCCGTTTACCACGCCATCCCAAGGTAAAACGCAGATGGATCTGAGCAGCATAAAGAAACCAGGTTATAAGAGACCAGGTTTCCTTTGGGTCCCAATGCCAATAGGTCCCCCATGCCTGCCTGGCCCAGACAGATCCAGTAATTATCCCCAGCGTAAGTAGTGCAAAACCGGCCGTGAGACAGTGGTTATTCAGCTGATCAAGGGAATCAAGTGAGGGGAGTCTGCTGAAAAAGAAACCGAACTTTTTGGATTTGAGTTCATGTTCCTGCAGCAGGTACATGATTGCCCCGCAAAATGCGAGCGCCAGAAAGCCGTAGGCCATTACAGCGAATCCTGCATGAACAGGAAGCCAGAGCGATTGCAGCGCAGGTGCCAATGGATGAAATTGCCGGGATACAGTGGCTGCAATGAGCAGCATGATAAGGACCAGCATTGAAACAAATGTTCCAAAGTTTTTCACCGAATAACGCCAGTGAAAGGATAGATAGGCCCAAGTTACCGACCATGCGAAAAAGACAACAGCCTCATGCTGGGAAGTTATTGGCGTATGCCCCGCGATCACATAACGTGAGACAATATAGAGACTCTGCAGAACACCAGAGCAAACAAAGATCAGCCTTGCGATTTTACGTAACTCTTCGCGTTGACTGAAGAAAAAAACGAGATAGACCGCACTGGCAACAAAACTGACTACCAGAACACTATTAAACAAAAGATAGTTGATTTCACTCAGCATAATTGAATCTCCCGGGGGATTGGTACATCAAACCATCTATTCCTTATAATTCTGCATACTTTTCACCAGAGGAGAGACATCCATTCCAGTGGGCAGAATCTGCTGGAGCAATGACTCCAGTTTATCCCACTGTTTTTCTTTGATACTCTTCAAGATATCACTCTCCAGCAGTTTTTCAAAGATTCTCTTGCGGGCCACATGACTTTCACTGGAGGCGACAACATCTCCACGAATTCCCGACATCAAACTGACCAGTTGACCATACTCAGCCCCATACAGGGCTTTAAACTCTTTTTTTATCCGCGCAGCAAGTGCAGGACTGCCACCTCCGGTTGCCACGGTAAGGAGCAGATCGCCCTGTCGGAATGAAGCAGGAACCTGAAAAGTACAGGCATCCGGCATATCAATCACATTAACCAGAACACCAGCTTCATTTGCTTCTTTTACTATCTGTTTCTGAATCGCCGGTTTATCAGTTGCAGCAAAGACCAACCTGGCATCAACAATATCACCTGTATGGTACTCCTTCTGTTGCCATTCAAGCATTCCAGCCCGAAATAGCTCGTCTAGAGGGTGACACAGTTGCGGGCTGACGATACGAACAACGGCGCCGCAGGGAAGAAGAGCCGCAACTTTACGACTGGCCACATGGCCACCACCGACAACCAGGCAGAGCATGCCATGAACATCCAAGTTTACAGGATAAAGCGACATTTAGAATTTTGCTTATTCCTTTCGTCTCAGACGATTAATAATAATAGTGATATCCTGGCCATCTTTCTGAATAGTCTGTTTGCGCCCAGCAATATTATACTCGCTTTTAGCACGTTCCATAAAAAGAGGCAGGCACTTTCTACGAGCATCATGAGCAAGGTAAATCGTTCCACCAGGCTTCAGATATCGCTTAAAAACGTCGAGAAGCGGCTCAAAAAACTCTTCACGAAAGAGCACTTCTGCTGCCGTGAGCACATCAAAGGGTTCCATTTCCGGAGGATCCAACCAGTCAAGATGGGCACATTTCACATTGTGCAGCCCGGAGGCAGCGACACTCACCTTTTGAAAATCCATGATAATATCTTCGTAATCTGTGAGCGTCACATCAAACCCGCATGCTGCAGCAGTAATTCCAGGAGCTCCGAGTCCAGCTCCAATTTCCAGCAGTGTCTGCCCTTCAGGGTCAGGAAGTGACGCTAGTGCATAGGAGAGAATCATGGCCGATTCCCAGAGCTTTACCCAAAAAGGAAACTCACTGACATCAGCAAAAGGGTCTCTACCATCAAGGAACTCCTCAATATCTGCAACCTTCAACAGACGGATAGTGTGATCCTTTACTTTCAGCTTGTCAAAAGTAAGCTTATATTTTGCACGAATACGATTATAAATTTCTCGTTCTACTTCAGGTAAGGTTCTAATATCCATTATAGGTAAGTAAACTCGATTTTAACTCAACAGCAGGTCGTTATGGACGAGACAATACCGTTGTGTCAATTAAAAATAGTGTGAATTCCAGTCAATACAGTTCTATAAAACAGGGATTACGTCATAAAGAGTTTAACACTGAATCCTTACTGGAAAAACAAAAAAAAAGGGCCAATTGATATCAACTATCAATTGGCCCTTACAAGCTAACTAAAAAACAGAGTTATGTCAATTAGCAACCCTCGATAGCTGCCGCGCCACCTTTTTTAGCTTTAACTTTTACAGCATCACCAGCTTTGAGGCTACTGGCTTTTTTGCAGGTCATTGTTACTTTGTCGCCATCTACTGAATCAACGGTACATTTAACAGTGGCTGCAACAGCTACGGTACTTACTGCGAAAGTAAGAGCCAATACTACAGATACGATACCTTTTTTCATTGTCTTCTCCTCAAAACAAGTTTTTAATATTCTCCGGAACTATTCCAGAATTGTATGTCTACGATTTGATGTAGCAGTATAAAATCCAACCTAACAATTGTCAACCCTAATCACGAAAAGAATGAATACTAATTCATTACGTTCTTGATATCGTTTTCCAGAATTATATGTGACACATAGCCGGGGTATTTCTTTACAACAGTCCCCTTGCTATTAATCAGAAAGGATGTTGGAATTCCCGGTACACCACCAAAGTCTCTTGCAGTTGCTCCATTTGCCATAAGCACAGGATAATTGATGGAACGTTTTTCCACTAACTTCCGCACAGTTTTAGCACCACTCTCATCGACCGAGAGGCCAACCACAGAGAAGCCCTTATCTTGATATGTCTCCTGCAATCTAATCAGGTCCGGTATTTCTTGCATACAGGGCGGACACCAGGTGGCAAAAAAAGTAACCAGAAGAGTTTTTCCTAAAAAGTGTTTACTGTCAATAGTGTCCCCAGTCATCACATCGGAAAGTGCAAAGGAAGGCATTTTTTTGGCCGCAGCAGCAGGCTGTGCTAGAAGCAACAGCACCAAAAATCCTGCGAACAGCATCCCGAAACGACCGGAAGAATGAAATTGTTTCATAGAAGATCCTCTTTAATTTTTGAGTACCTGTTGTTTAATGAGAGTTTTAAATACACTTAGAGCAAAGTATTCAATCTCGAGAGAAAGTCAACCTGCAATACATTAATTTACCTGAGTAACTGCCTATTAATCCATAGCAAACAGCACTCCATCACCACGTTATAGTACATTTTTCTACTGATTTTGCACAACAATGATCTTTTTTCTTCAGAAATGCTGTCTCGATAATCTTTTTATGGTAAAGTAGTTCAGTTTTTCATATGAGCCCTTATAAACCGTTCCCTTTTCCCATAAAAACACATAATTTAAACATGAACAACTTTGTCAGTCTAAAAACTTTTTTAACAGTGGCTGTTATTATTTTTTCTGCAACGTTTACCTCTACCCTCAATGCTGCCCAACTGGTTGACCGGGTTGTTGCTGTGGTGAATGATGACGTAATCACCATGTCTGAAGTAAATAATGAAGGCGCAAACTACTTTAAGAAGATCACTGAACAAGCCCCCCCGGCACAGGTCGAAGATGCTTTAACGCGTGCCAGGTTCGAAGTCCTGAATAACCTGATAGACAAAAAAATCATCGCTCATGAAGCCGAGAAGCAGGGAGTTGAAGTATCCGATGCCGAGGTTCAGGCTGCAGCGGAACAGATGCTCATAAAGAATAAGGTCACGAGAGAAATACTCGAAACCCAGCTGGACCAAACAGGCATGACCTATGAGTCATATATCAGCAGCCTGCGTAACCAGATTCTGCAATCCAAACTTATCAATTATGAAATCCGCTCTAAAATAATTATTACTGAAGAGATGATTCTTGATTACTATGACACCCACTACACCAAACATATCAGCGAAGGTGGCTATTACCTGATGCAGATGGGATTCACCTGGGGAAAGGGAACAGGTGAGCAAACAGAACCTATTAAGTATGCTGACAGGATGGATGCAAAAAAACGTGCAGAACGTGTTCATACACTGGTGACAGACGGGCAGGACTTTCGAATGCTGGCCAAAAAATTCTCAGACCTGCCTTCTGCCGATGATGGCGGAGATCTTGGTGTTTTCGAGAAAGAAGACATGGCTCCCTATATGCAGAAAGCGATTCTGCACCTGAAACCCGGTTCAATTAGTGACGTGATTGAAACCCCTTCTGGGTATCAGTTCTTTAAACTTCTTTCAAGCCAGGATGGACAGATAGTTGTTCAGGCCTCCTTTAATTCTGTTAAGGAAGAAATCAGAAAGAACCTCTACGACGAACAACTCAAAACACAGTTTGACGAGTGGGTTACAGATATCAAGAACAAAGCATACATTAAAGTACTATAGAGACCCCAGACTGACTGCTCTTACCATAACAAGCAAAACAGATGACTAACTGCAAACTTTTAAAACGGTACAGCTTAGTGCAGATACTTTTTTACAACCCAATCTACTTATAGTATTCAGGTGATAATAATGTCTGATGAAGGCAATCAGGAAATAATTCAAACACTCGGTAACTTCCTCCGTGAACAGCGTGACCAGAAAGGATCATCACTGGCAGAAATAGCTGATATCACCAGAATCTCCTTACCGGTGCTCAAGGCGATCGAAGAAGATGACTACGCACAGATGCCAGCAGATGCATTTTGCCGTGGATTCTACTCCATATATGCTAACGTTCTCGGCTTAGATCCGCAGGAGATCATTGAGCGTTACACAGTTGCCAGAGGTACGCAGTCAACATATACGAAAAAAACTTCTATACCGCCCGCTAAAGAAAGCCAAAAATTCAAAAACTATGCCGAACCTTCTTCCATTTCACCAGCAACCAGTATGACTTTTCTGGCTGCAACTTGCCTGGTAATTGCGATTACTATCTGCTGGTACTTTAAGTTTAATCCAATAGATTACGTCAACAATATGCTTGTACCACCTCAGAATTCAGTGGAAAAAGGCAGTAGTCAGTCAGAACCCTTTTCCTACAACACTCCCGATCTCAATGGAGAATCGTCGGAGACAATCAGCAGTGAACCACTCGCTGAAGAATCGGTTCCAATAAACAATGCGCAACAGGAAAAGCCCCTTATCCCGGCCCCCCTTCCATCCGAAAGCAGTGAAAACATCATCACAGTAACAGAATCGACGACGGAGCCCCCTCCAAGCACTGCAGCTCTCTACCATCTAAAAATAATTTTTAACAACAGTGGCATGCTGAAAGTTACACTCGATGATGGTTTTGTACTCGATAAACACTTTGAGGCTGGAGAAACTTTGCAGTGGGATGTGCAGAAAAAGATTATTCTAGATATGCCGGAATCCCTTGACGGAACATTGAGCCTGAATGGAATAGGAATCCCCCTTCCTGAGGCTGCAAATGGCAGACGACTTCTATCCCTGCCCGAGGACCTGTTAGACTAAGAAGTGAGCAATAAACAACAGACCGAATCTGCAGCCATCGTTCTTGACTGCCGCGACCATGGAGAATCGGATCTAATTGTGAGTTTTTTCTGTCAACATCATGGCAGATTGACAGGCATAGCAAAAGGTGCCAAACGCAGCAAGAAACGTTTTGTAAACAAACTGGAAATATTCAGTTCCCTACGCATCCTCCATACCACCCCACAAAATAATCGCCTGTCTTTTATTGCTGAAGCTGAACTTCTGGATGGCTTTCTCACTCTGCGTGAAAATTTACCCTGTTACGCCACTGCAAGTATCGTCCGCGAACTGACCCTGTTGTCCACAAAAGAAGTCGAGGGCGACGTGGAACTCTACCCGCTTCTGCTATGGGTTTTCAGTAGTCTAAACAGTGGCTGTGCTCCCATTCCTACACTGATTTTTTTTCTTATTCGTTTCTATGCTATCATTGGCTACAGCCCACAACTTGACAATTGCATTAGCTGCGGTGAGCAGATTCAACCAGATGCGAGTTACTCTTTTCGGTTTGCAACTGGTGGTATTCACTGCAGCAGCTGTGACACAAGAGAGTCACAAAAAAAGATCCAATTATCCCCGGGAACAATACGTTCACTTTCTGCAGCGCTGAATCAATCCCCTGAACGTCTCCATCGCCTACAACTCTCCGATAATAGCCGCCAGGAATCCCTCGCTTTCCTGCACTCCTATGGCCGCCAGCTTTTTCAACGGGAAATAGTGTCCTGGACGTTTTTAGAGAATCTGTAACGAAATCTAAAATGATTCGTCACTTGTAATCTTCAACTACGCTCTGATTATGGTTTTTTTGGGCGAAGGCTTCCTAAAACTTGGGAAGGAGATGCTTCTCGAAAGCATTTGAATATAAAGACCACACGCTGAAGTTATGGGGTCGTTGTTATTCCACAAAACGTTTTGGAGTAGAACAGTAGCGAACTTCCCCGCTATGTTCCACACTGCTACTGCCATCGTCATGCTCTAAAATCAAGCCGCCATCAATTGAGACATCCCTGACAACGGCCTCATACTGAGGTTTCGTCATCACATCATACCCAAAAAGCACCCGCCGTCCTATCGTATCAGAAAGTTCTTTCCAGCGCCTGAGAATAGGATGTTCATCTTCATACAGATCCCTGCCCCCACGAGCCAGCCACCGCTCCTCCTCATAGAGAAGTAAGCCTGTGTAATAACGAATTTTAGCCAAAAACGAGAGTGCAAAACTCCCGGTGGAAACCTGATGTCCCAAAACCTGAGCCACTGAAACAGCTGTATCCTGTAGCTCCTCAGGAAATACGCTGTTATTCAGATTCAACCCGAAACCAAGCAGATGATACTGTTCGCCATGGACCGGACTACGAAACCCTTCAATAAGAAAACCGGCCTGTTTTTTACCCTGCAAAAGTACATCGTTCACCCAGCGAATGACAGCCGTGGAAGCACCAAGCTGATGCAGAGCTTCACAGCAAGCAATACCTGGAATCAAAGGCAGGAAATTTCGAAATGGAGCAAGGAAGGTATCGGCAAGAAGCAGACACCCCCACAGCCCGCCAGGAGGGGCATGCCAGGATCTGCTGAAACGACCTTTAGAAAGAGAAAGAGTAGTGGCAAGAATAACCGTTCCATTAGCAACGGATTTTCCAGCCGCTTCCCGAGACCGAATATGCTCACGAGCCTTATCCATGGCTCGATCAAGGGATGGATAAACCTGAATAACAGAGCCAACATAGGCCCCATAACGAAAAACTATCTCACTATCCAGTGCCCCCGCTTCATTGCGCAAAGGCAACTCAACAGAAGCAACATAATCATCAAGAATAGATGGACTAAGAAGAGTTAAATGGTCCAAAATAATTAAATGTATTTTTTAAAGGGAGAGAATAAAAAGCGGAATGGAACTATTCAGCGTGCTGGTAACTATATTATTGTAAAAAAATCACAAAATCCAGTGTTTGTGAAATTACGCTGAATAGTTGCGGTGGAATAACTATTTTGGTGGCTGCAGGTGCTGCAGGTTTGCATGATTTATCCTGTTTGCAATAGCCTTAACTATGCGAACAGGATAAATCATACAAAGATGCGGTGCATACAGCCACCAAAATTATTCTTGCTGGTCCCAGTCGGCCTTAACCCTCGTGATGATTTTCTTAATAAGAGGCATCTTATCAACGGGACAAACACCAATTAAAGGGGCCCCCTGAGCAACGGATAGCCCCGGGGTAAAATAGACGGAATGAATCACGCCTTTTTCACCACTGTAATAGACAGGAGTATCACGTTTCATCAGGGACATGATAATAATTTCATCACCAGGCTTAACCAGGACTTCACGAGCACCTTTCTTTTCAATTCTCGATTGTACGTCGAGAGAAAAAAAGTATTTTGCACGCTCAGGTGCCGGAAAAACATACAGAACTTCCTTCAGAATAGACTCGATAATCTCTTTTTTCTTTAGAGGATGACGAATGGTCATCAGCTTCTCACCAGCTTCCACAAAACATCCTTCATGTTCGCTGTAGAAAGAAGAGACAACACCATTGGTCGTTGCTGTAACTCTTTTTGGATTTTTTTCTCTTGTTATCTCGAAAAGAGCAGTTCCGGGAATATGTTTCCATTCACCGGTAACAGCATCTATGGTACTGCCTTCCTCAACAAGAAAATGTACCACTCCGGTATGGCTTGCGAATATATCCACATACTCATACGGGTCGGAATGATACTTCCCAAGAATTTCATCAAAATCTATTTCGTCAGACATCGTATATTCTATGTATTTTTATCAGTGCGCTTTTCCATGCCCATCATCGGATGCAGGAGCACCATGTCCGGCGGGCGCTGCATGTGCCTTAACCTTCGACGCTTTAGCTATCTGCATATCGACAATCTGGCAACTAGAGCGAACAATATCGTTACTGATAAACAGTTTATTGTAAAAAGTAAAATGCCCCTTATCCTGGGCCTTCACGGTATCATAAACGACCCACTTATCCCGTCCCTTTTCAAGGCCAGCCTCATCAAAAAGAGTACAAAGGATAGCGATATTTTTTATATCATGTTCGCCCTTGTTTTCAATAGCAAAAGAAGCATCGACCATATGACCTTCCTTGGGAACCTTGACAGCTGAAGCCACAAGTGACACTGAATGCAGCAGTTCTTCAGCTGATTCCGAAACTGTTATTTCCGGCAGTAAAATTCCTGTCATCCCGGTGGATGATGCACTTATTTTCGTTACAGCAAAGGCAACAAGACCAAAAATCACCACACTCAGACCAATATTTCCCAAAAACTTACCATTCATATCATTCTCCCCTCTTCCTGAATAACCGGTAGCTGCCGACACAATCCCTTTCAGGACAGCCCCTGACGAAAGTGATTATGTGACAATGCAAACTTAAAAGATTATTTTATACTGATATAATCCTGTGATGGCAAGCCTATTCGTATGGATTCTTTTGTGATTTTGAGCTTTATGCTCCTTACAGACAGTGCTATAAGAAGGAAAGAAAGAAGTAGCACTCCGCGTGAACACAAAACAACGGACACTATGCCAGAAAAACAAAGCAACAAAGATTCACTTTTTGATGTGGAACAAATCAGTGAGGATTTTATTTTTAACGAACGTGTCGCAAGGGTTTTTGACGATATGCTCGACAGGTCGGTTCCTTTTTACCATGAGGTGATCCTCTCCATTGCACGAATCCTTCGGTCCACTCTGCAGAATCGTGCCCGTATTGTCGACCTTGGCTGCTCCACCGGTGCCACTCTCCTTCAACTGAGCAGCCTCCTTAAAGAAAAAGAATTTCAATACACGGGTATCGACAATTCGCAGGCCATGCTTGATCAGGCCAGACTCAAAGCTGAACTTTTTTCAAAACAGGAAAGTCTGCATTTTATCGCTGGAGACATCACCGAAGTTGAGCAACCGGACACCTCAGCGTTTATCCTTAACTACACCTTGCAGTTTATTCGCCCTTTACATCGTGAAGAGTTCCTGAAACGAATATTTGCCAACCTCACACCTGGAGGCGTTTGCATAATAAGTGAAAAAACCATATCCCATCACCCAAAACTGAACCGAAGTTACATCGACATCTATCACCAGTTTAAAAAGGAACGAGGCTACTCAGAACTCGAAATAGCCAAGAAACGAGAAGCGCTGGAAAATGTGCTTATCCCATGCTCCATTGGGGAAAATCGTTCCATGCTCCAATCCGCCGGTTTCACGGAAGTTGAACCATTTTTTCAGTGGTTTAACTTTGTCTCTTTTCTTGCCATAAAACCTCTTTCCTGACAGCTACCATGAACTATATTGACAAACTCCCCACCTCGGCATTATCGGATAAAATCATAGCGATCCATAAGGAAAAGCAGACATGGATTAATCAGAACAAAAAGGGCTTCCTCCGCTATCGACGCCCCTTTGAAGGACTGCAGAAATTTCCAGCAACAAATATTGACTGCAATCGTGAGGCAGTACAAATCGGTACTGCAGATGAGGTCTCTAAAAATGAACAAAAAACCATAGAATCCCACCTGCACACCTTTAGTCCCTGGCGTAAAGGGCCATTTTCCGTCTTTGGAATTGATGTTGATTCGGAATGGCAAAGTCATCGAAAGTGGCAGCGATTGCTGCCAAAACTACCGGATTTGAACAATAAAATCGTAGCTGACATTGGCTGCAGCAATGGCTACTATATGTTTCGCATGCTTCCCCATAAGCCAAGACTTGTTCTTGGACTTGAACCATCGGTTCAACACTACTACTGCTTTAAGGGTTTAAACAGTATGGCAGCTCAACCCAACCTGGAAATTGATCTCCTCGGGGTGGAGCACCTTCAACTGTTCCCGGAGTGCTTTGATGTCCTTTTTCTTATGGGAATCATTTATCACCGAAGCTCTCCGGTGGACACCCTGCGTGATGTCTACTCCTCTCTCAAGAGTGGAGGGACTCTTATACTTGAATCCCAGGCTCTTCCAGGATTAGATGAAACAGCACTTTTCCCGGAAAAAACCTACGCCAAAGTTCCGGGGACTTACTTTGTCCCCACCGGTAACTGTCTACGAAACTGGCTGCTTCGGGCAGGATTTTCAGATGTTGAGCTCTTCTGCCAGCACCCAATGTCAAGTGTGGAACAGCGACGGACAAACTGGATGGAATTTGAATCCTACTCCGATTTCCTCGACCCACAGGATTCGGCTAAAACCATCGAAGGCTATCCAGCCCCCGATCGGGTATTCCTTATTGCTCGTAAAAAATAAGAACTCATGCCAGCTTTTCTTGCCTTTGGTTACAGGTATGGTAAGCTTGCAGTTAAATTGTCTTTTAGCTTATATTAGCTTACCGTTCCAATCGGCGGTGTCAGACCTAATGGTTTTGTGAAAACCTCATTTGCAGGGAGCAAATAATGGATCAAAAAAAATGTACACTCTACAGTGGCGGCCTTAAAGGTGCCGAAGAAACTTTTGGCGAATCAGCGGAAAAACATGGCATCAAAGAGATTATATATACCTTTGACGGTCACAAACTTAACCGCAACAAGAACTCTGTAATCCTAAGCAAAGAAGAGCTGGAACGTGGTGACATCTCAATGGAGCTTGCTTCAAGGATGCTCAACCGAACCTACTACGAAACTGAAAAAATTCGCAAAGTGCTCCAAACCATTTTTCATATGGTAAACAACGGTCATCAGGTTTTTGTTATCGGATCTATTATGGATGACAACTCTGTAAAAGGTGGAACCGGATGGGCAGTTGAACTTGCAAAACTCTTCAATCGTCCACTGCATGTTTTTGATCAGCCTAAAAAACAGTGGTTTACCTGGAATGACGGCGAATGGACAGAGGATACTCCTCTTATTGAATATGACACCTTTGTCGGCTCAGGAACTCGCTATCTTAACGATGCAGGCCGTGATGCCATCGAAGCTCTGTTTACCGATTCCTGCGCAGCACAATAAGGGTAATGGAAATGAGTACGAATTGTCTGTTTTGTAAAATTGCAGCGGGGGAGATTCCTGCTGAAAAACTCTATGAAGATGACGAACTGCTCGCCTTTCGTGATATCGCCCCCCAGGCCCCTGTACACTTTCTGGTAATCCCTAAAAAACATATCCAGGACCCGGCAGGAGTTGAAATGGCAGACGAAGCCCTTATGGGCAGAATGATCCGAACAGCGTCCAAAGTAGCCAAAGAAAACAATATTAGTGATTTCAGACTGGTATTTAATAATGGTGCAAAGGCTGGACAGACTGTATTCCATATCCATATGCATGTACTTGGTGGTCGCTCTCTCAACTGGCCTCCAGGCTAATTGAGCCATCCCATGCTCGTAAAACCGTTTCTTTTTCTGCAGCAATCGTAGCAGAAAAAGAAACGGTTTTACATTGTTTTAATTTCCGAGCTCCTTCTTTTCCTCAAGTTCATCCCATCGTGCATACAGCTTCTCCACCTCTTTTTTTGCTCGTTCGAGATCTGCCCAAGTGGACTCCAGCTGTTGCGGATCCGCCATGGTCACTGGTGAATCCATAAGAGACTGTAGACGTTCCTGCTCGCCCTCTCCTTCCATGATCTTCTCCTCTATCTGATCATATTCGCGCTGATCCATATAGGAGAGACGGCCAGCTTTATTCTGTTTTTCCTTTTTTGAAACTGCACTGCTCTGCTCCGTTACTGAATGGGATTCGTTTTTTTTCTGTCCACGAAGGTCCGCAAGCCACTGTTCATAATCAGCATAGAAGACAACCCCGCCTCTGCCATTAAAGCCGAGTACTTGATCACAGACCGAATCCAAAAGAAAACGATCATGGCTGACCAGGACAAGAGCTCCCGGAAAATCCAGCAAACTCTCTTCCAAAATATCAAGAGAAGGAATATCAAGATCGTTGGTCGGCTCATCGAGTAGCAGAATATCGGCAGACTGGCGCATGAGCTCTGCAATCAGTATACGTGCCTGTTCACCTCCCGACAGCTGCCCCACAGGAGTTTCCAACTGATCTGACCGAAAAAGAAAGCGCTGTGCCCATGATACAACATGATACGAGGCTTCCCGAAATATTATAGAATCCCCATCCGGTGACAGAGCCTGGCGCAGCGTAATATTCGGGTCAATGGACTCACGTTTCTGGTCAAAACTGACAATCCGTATATTTGGTGCTGTTTTTACAACTCCACTATCTGCCTGCAGTCCGTTCTCTTCAACACTAGCAGCAATAATTTGCATAAGTGTTGATTTTCCACAGCCATTTCTTCCAAGTAAACCAAGACGACTCCCCGGGGAAAGAACCATATCAAGCCCGCTGAAAAGAGTGCGCCCGTCGTAACTTTTTGCTATTCCTTCAGCCTCAAACAGCTTCTTTGTTTTCCTCCCGGTGGCATCAAAATCGATCCGAACCTGCTTAATGGAGCGGTTCCTTTTCTTGACTTCCGTCAGATGTTCCCGAAGCTTATGCGCCTCATCAATGCGATAACGTGCTTTTGTTGCTCTTGCCTTGGGACCACGGCTAAGCCATTCGTCCTCACGCCGCATTTTATTGGCCAGACGCTCTTCTAATTGCTGTTGCTGCTCAAGAAACAGGACTCTTGCCCGGAGAAAATCGGAATACCCGCCATCAACCTCCAAAACGCCCTGAGGGTAGACAGCGGAAAGCTCCACAACTTTGTTGGCAATATTCTCAAGAAAGCGTCGGTCATGACTTACAACCAGAAAGGCATCTGGGCTTTTAGGAAGAGCTCCGGAAAGCATTCTCTCAAGCCAGAGCACGCCTTCAATATCAAGGTGGTTAGTAGGTTCATCCATCACAAGGATATCAGGTTGCACCACAAAGCTACAGCAAATGGCAAGCCGCTTACGCCAGCCACCGGAAAGAAGTTTCACCTGAGCTGTGGAATCGGGAAACTCTGCACGGGAAAGCAGCGCCTGTACCCGATTATAGCGTTCCGTCTCATCAAGAGAAAGCCGGTCTAGCGCTGACTCAAGATTCGCCTCGACACTTGCCTCTTCATCAAAAACATCGGCCTGGGAAAGATAAGAGGTACGAATATTTTTGCGAATGACAACCTTTCCCTCATCGGGATCAACGCGCGCACAGAGTATTTTCAACAGGGTGGATTTACCACTGCCATTGGGGCCGATAAGACCTATACGATCCCCTTTATGCACAACAAAATCAACACCTTCGAAAAGACGTTGAGCACCAAAAGATTTTCCAAGGGCCTGACAGGTTAGAAGATGAGACATACAATTTACTCAAAGAAAAAGAAAGTAATGGAAAGCCAGACAGAGGAACTTGTTCAACCACCCATTTTTTATTGAAATTTTACCAATCAACGACTATAACAGTGACAATTGAGAAAAACAGTAAACAGAGTTATCTGTAAAGCAGAAAATCTGCAGAATTCCAGCATATACACTAATAATAGTTAAATCGCAATGAGTGACCGCTTACATATTATTCTCGCAGGTGATGAAGGTAAGGTTCGCACCCTGTTATTTTCCAAACGTAAACTTAAGCTGAGCTTTTTTCTAACCGTCTCACTTTTTATCACTCTCAGCATTATCAGCTACAACGCTTACCACTTTTTCCATACCAATAAAGCACTGAATAACCAAGTTGCAGAGCTTAACAGAGAGCTACAGAAAAGTAACCGGTTAAAAAGCTCTTTTTCTCTTCAGGTTAAAGACCTTGAAAAGGTGAACAGCAATCAGGCAGCAACCTTTCAACAAGAGAAAGCAACCCTCCTAAACACTGCAGTCTCCGAACTTGAAGAGCGCAGCGGCATGATTGAACGCATAATGTGCAACATTGGCGTTGAAGTAAAAGATACGGTAAAGGATACCAGTAACTCGGGTGGTCCTTTTCTTGCGCCCAGAGCCTCCATTGGAGGCGATCTCCTGCTGCGCTCCGATCGATATATGGAAACTATTAAGCTTCTTCCTCTTGGACGTCCCGTTCCAGGCCTTGTTACATCAAGATTTGGCCATCGCACTGACCCGGTAAACGGTAAGAAAGGGTACCATTCCGGTGTGGATATGCGCGGGCGTTATGGTCAAAAAATTATTGCCACTGCAGATGGAGTTATCAGCAAGGCCTTTACTAACGGCAGCTATGGCAAATATGTCGAAATTAACCATGGCAATGGATACACCACCAAGTTTGCCCATATGAAAAAGATTCTTGTCAAACGCGGTGATAAAGTAAAAAGGGGCCAAGCTATAGGAAAAGTAGGAAGCAGTGGTCGTTCCACCGGTCCGCATCTCCACTACGAAGTATGCCTTGATAAAAAGCCGCTCAACCCAAGTAAATTTATGCGAGTGGATAAACTTTCCCAGGCAATCATCATTTCACAGAACAACTCCAGAAAAAAACAAAAAGTACTCACCTCCCTGACCGCCGACAACACACACACCAAGCCTTCCACCGCTTTGGAGAATTAACATGGCTATGTTCAGTAAAAAAGACAGCTTTGAAGAACAGAGTGAAAAAGCTGAGAAGGAAGCTATCGCCTCCATCATTGACGCCCGAATGACCATGAAGGGGGAATTGCTGTTCGAAGGAAAAGCACGGATCGATGGCACAGTTGAAGGAAATATTAAGGGTGAGCATCTTATCCTCAGTGAAGGTGGCAAAATCATTGGCGACATAGAAGTTGCAACCTTTGTCTGCCATGGAAATCTTGAGGGCAATGCAAAGGCCAGCATGATTACAGCCCGTAAAACGTGTCGGATTCATGGCCTTATCGAAAGTAACAGCCTGAGCGTGGAGCCCGGTGCCGAACTGAGCGGAGAGCTCAAAGTAACCACCAGAGACCTTCACCTTGTCAGCGAAACCAACAGCGACGAGCAGACAGCCAACAGCTGATTAATACAGCCAATCCATGCAAACAACCGACCTCCCCTCAGCAGCCAATCGAATCACCTGTCCAGAATGCGGCAATGACGAAGATTTTTTCGAAGTGGCGGAAAATGCCATTATCACAACTCTTTACACTCAGAACGATGATGGAAGCTTCACCCCACAGGAAGATACTTCTCAAATTCTTGGTGAAATCAAACTGATCTGTGGCCAGTGCCAAAAAGACCTCTCGATCTTTCATCAACGCTTTTCGGAAATGCTCTTTTGACTCACTCACCACAGGTTATCAGAAGAAATCAGGACCTCCCCGAACACCTCCACACACTCTCATCAAGCGATATTATTGCATGTAGACTCCGTCTTAAGTTTGGAGAGGAACACCTCCTTCTTGACCTGCTAGAACGGGGTGTTCAGCTTATTCCATCTGCTACTTCACAGCTTGCCAGTCGTTCCAAAACATTCCAGGGGCGCCTTTTCAGTCCCTACATGGTTCCCCATACTGTTGTTATCTATGACATCCATGGACTTCTCGACACGGTTTCTCTTTATGGTCACCATTCCATAGAGAAGGTTATCCTCAAACATGACAGAAAGAATGCGGGACTCGGCATACACCTCTTTAGAGATATTGAAGATGTATATACCCAGGCTGCGAATAATGTGCTCCCTTTTCCATTTGTTCTCCAACCATTTATTGCAGGCAGTCGTGACGTACGGGTCATCATTATCGGAGAGTATATTGAAGCATATGAGAGAAATAATCCCGACAGCTTCCGTAACAACTTACATTGTGGCGGTAAGGCTGAAAGTTTTCCATTGAGTGAGTCGCAACTGGAGCTTTGCCTGAAGGTTATGGAGCGAGGAGCATTTCCTTACGGTCATCTGGATTTAATGATAACTGATACGGCTGAAACCTATCTTGCGGAAATAAACTTACGGGGTGGTATACGAGGTGCTACCATCAGCCCTGGGGAATACCAAGAAAGAGTAAAACGAAGAGATGAACAACAACTTATGGAGAAAGGGATACTCTAAGGCCTTTTTTCGAAAAGCATCACTTAAGCATCTGAAAAAAAAAGGCGTCACCCTGATAACTCAGGATGACGCCTTTTTGACTACTAAAACCTTAAACTGCTATGTAATTATTATACACAGCCGGTAGGTTTAGGAAGACCAGCCATCTTACAAGCACCTTTACCAGGTCCTGATGGGAACAGCTCATAAATTCTCTTAAGTGGGAAACCAGTGGTTTTGGAAAGGATACGTACCATTGGAGCAATACCGTTCTTCTTGTAGTACTCACGAAGGGCGTCAATCACTTTGTGATGCTCATCGGTAAGCTCTGAAATACCTTCAACACTTTTAACATAATCGATCCAATCGTCATTCATGTCATCCATACCATTAAGCAGGAATCCATCTTCATCACAGTTGTAGCTGTTTCCGTTGTGTTCTATTGTGGGCATCTTAATCCTCCGTAAAAATATTGTTTAGTGGCTTTCACCGTTTCTGTTTCTTAATCAATGACAGCCTAATTACTATAGACAGGGCACTTTGTCAAGTGAATGAGCAATCATTTTCCAGCGCCCGAAACACTCTATATCACAGCATCAAAGCGTATAATTTGCCAAGCTGCCCAGCCCACATAACAAAATGCTTATATTTGATCAATGAAACAGTTAGATATTTTTTCACTCCTTATTTTCACTATCCTTCAATTAATTTAAGTGAATCACTTAAAACTAATCCATTAAATAGATAACAAAAAGTGCCACTCACCTTTTTGAGACCGTTTTTTCTTGCACTGCCTCTTCAGAAAAGGTAAATTTTCATTACTTTACGTATCGCATTCTATACACAGTTCAATTCAACTATTTTAATGCCTTACTCCACAAAACAATCCTCATAAACGAATTCACCATAGAGAACTCAATATGCTGCAAATTTTTCGCGACAAATCACAGTCCACTTTTATCCAGGGCATCGTTCTGGTCATTGCTCTTGTTTTTATATTCTGGGGAGTAGGTGCCAATATGATGGACAGCAGGGAGGCTGCCATTGTTGTTAATGACGAAGAAATCAGTTTCCAGGAATACCAGCGTTCCTACGACCAGCTCCTCTCAAGTTATCGGCAGCAGTTTGGTGGGTCCGTTCCCGATGCTCTCCTCGAAAGCCTTGGTTTGAGCGAACAGGTTAAAAGCCAACTCATCCAACAGGTACTCCTGCGTCAAGGAGCTAAAGATATGGGGCTACTGGTTTCAACACCTGAAATACAGCGCGGTATTCAGGAGATGGTCCAATTTCAGGAGAACAACTCTTTTAATATCGAAAAGTACAAAACAATCTTATCCTCAAACCGCTTAACACCTCACAAATATGAGACCATGCAGGGTATTGACATGCTTTCAGCCAAAGGTGTCCAGGCGATTGGCGCCTTTGCAACAACTGTAACCGATGCCGAAATAAACGATATCTATCAGCAGGCAAAAGAAAGTATTACCCTTGATTTTATTCAAATACGCCCTTCTGATTTTAGCGACAAAGTTAAAATTGATGATGCAGCTCTTGCAGGATGGTTCGAACAGAATAAGGTTAATTACAAAACCGCTCCTAAAGTTCGGTTGAAGTTTTTATCCTTCGAATTTGCAAAGGATTCCGATGATCCTTCCAACCGGGCAACTACCTTCCAACTGGCCAATGAAGCCTACGAAGGAATTATCTCAGCAGGCAGCCTTCAGGAATACGCAAAACTCCACCCTGAAGGTGCCATCCAACAGACTGATTTCTTTTCACACCTTGATCCCCCAGCAAACCTCGATAGGACACAAATTGTTCAGGACAAAGTATTTTCTCTAAAAGCAGGGGAACTCAGTTCTTTGATAGAATCCCCCAACGGATACACTATCCTTTTCGCTGAAGCTATTCAGGAGCCTGAACTTCCACAACTTGAAACTGTAAAAGAACAGGTTGTAAGTGATTATAGAGACGCTCAATCAAAAGTTTTAGCTCGAGAAAAGAGTGAGGCGATTCTCACGGCACTGCAGGGAGGATCTCAACTCACACAACTTGGGAAGGAAAATGGTATTGAATCCAAGCAATCTATCCTTTCCAGAAGTTCCAATGGTGAAGATACCAACGGTTTTCCACCAAGTCTGATGATGAATGTTTTCTCACTAAGTAGTGGCAATCCACTTCCCGAAGAACCGGCCGCAGTGGGTGAAGACCTCTACCTTTACCAGTTCACAGCCAGAACCTTACCTGATTCTGCAGTAATCTCAGCTGAAGAGAAAGAAGAATTCAAGACTCAGATTTTACAAGCCAAACAGGATCGTATCCTTATTGCCTGGATTCGCCATCAAGAAGCGGCAGCCGATGTGTTCTCCAATCAAAATATCAAGTAATGGGTCATTTAAGTTTCTATCTTGCTGCAAGGTACAGGAAGTAACGTCTTTACAAGATCAAGGTTTTTTCATTAAAGATATGTAGACTCATGGCTGAAGCTAAAGAATGGCTCATTCTTTAGCTTCAGCCTAATTATCCCTAAGCACTGTCATATCTTTCTCCTTCGATATACTCAACGCGATTGTCATTCACCAGCCCAATTTGTCAAAAACCATATGCATTAGTGACACCATGCCAACTATTCTAGCTGCAAGCACACCATTGTTTAATATCTCCTGTCACGGTTGACATATTTTTCTTCTAAACGAATCGATATCAGGATATTCTTTTGTTTCTTACTGATACATGATACAATGAATAGTTTCTTTAATCCGGTAGTACAGGATCAACGGTTTATCTCTTTCGAGGGTTAGGCTTTAATTAGCACCACCATGATGACATATAATGCCAGACCCAAGCAGCGAATTACTCGAAAACTACGACAAACTCACCCCTTTCGAACAGACTCTCCTTCAGTTCCAGTCAATAGTCTACGAACCAGCTCATACAACTCTTATTGTCAACTGCCTGCGCAAACTTGACATTCGAAGCCCACGTGGCAATAGACCAACTGCAGCGAACCTCAATCATTATTTTACCAAATTTCAAGAGGTTGGACTAGTAACTGACGCTAGGCAATGTTCGCCCATAATTGTAGAAAAGTTGAGCCGCATTTCAGTGGAAGAGGGGACATTTACCACCTATGCAAAAGTAATTCGTAAGGAAGCTCCAGTTTCCTACTACTACGGAAAATGGACCACTCGTTGCTGGAGAGCAATGAGAGAGATGCGAATCGGCATATACACTCAAGACTTTGATGTTATTGACGATGCTCTTGATTTTCTATCAGGACAGTGCCGGGATATCCTGTCGCCACTCCCCCCCACAGTTCATGTGACCACAGGCCCCTTTGATCCCGACTGGTTCAGAAGCCTTGCACCCTCATTTCAATTCTTCCTGCTTGATGATATTCTCCGCTACGAGCAATCCACACTCAATAATTACCCTGAAATCCTCACCTATCTTGAGGAAGAAACAGGCCTCGAAGAACTCAGCCAGGACGAAAAACTCCCTTTTCAACGTATTCTCTTTAACCAATACCTCTTTAGAGGCAGATTGGCCGAGGCAAAACGACTCGTTGAGGAAAACATTGATAGTTTTAGAGGTACCGGTGCAGCAGGAACACTTGCATTCCTCTCTGGAAATTCTGAGATAGCGGTAGATTTTTTTCAGCAGGATCTTGATTTCCTACGTGACCTGACAGGAAGCGAAAAGGCAGCATTTTTTGGACCCACTGGCCTTTTCCATATCCTTGCAAGCCTTCAAAAAGACCAGACTGATCAGGAGTTACGAGTAGCTCACCAAATTGGAATCGCACTTTCTCTTTTTAACAAAAGTGTCGAGGAAAAAGCGTATCAGGTCATTGCCACTTTCCTCCAAATACGTAACAGTACTGCCCTTCCGGGCGAAGAGATGAGCTTTCATAAGGATGATGAACCACATAGTCTCACTATCCTTTTCACAGCCCTCTCTCAGTACTGGCTAAACTCAACTCTTCAACCCGAAGTGAAACGCCGCGTGAAGAGCCTGTACGTGCAGGCGTTGGCCAACGACTTCCATTTTTTCACCCTGAATTTGGCAGCGCTTCTCGATGGAGTAGGCAGTGAAGATACTGAATATAAAGAGATTATACAGAGGTTGCGCGAAGAAACAGGAATGATACCATTGATTGACATTGTGCAATCCGAAGAACCCTGGAAACGAAACCTCCAGGCTCTCATCCAGGTCACCGCGTCGCAGCAGGATTCCACAAATGCCATGCATGAAAGACTTATCTGGATGGTGGAATATCAAAACGGGAAGATGCAAATCAATCCAAAAGAGCAGAAGCGCAATGCTACAGGAAACTGGAGTAAAGGAAGGCCTATCTCGCTCTCCCGCCTCTATTCCGGAAAGTTGCCATACCTTACTGTTCAGGACAGAAAAATTGCCGCCTGTATCCAAAAACAGGTAAATACTGAGACCCATGGAACCAGCTATCATTTTGAGATGGATAAGACTCTGCTTGCCATGACCAATCACCCGCTTCTCTTTTTTGCAAAATCTCCAGCGACACCGGTTGAATTTGCGAGCGGCGAACCGGAACTCCTTGTTGAGGAACGTGGAACCCAGCTTCATATCTGTTTTGCCCAGGAAGTAACTGAAGACAATATCACTATTTTCCAGGAAACCCCCACCCGCTATAAAATCATTGAGATAAACGACAATCACCGCCGAATTGCCCAGATTACAGGAAAAAGTGGTTTGGTCGTCCCCATCGATGCAAGCGAACAAGTACTCACAGCTATTGGCAACATTTCTTCCTTTATGACTGTACACTCAGCCATTGCCGCAGAGATACAGCCAGGCGCCATAACCAACATCGAACAGGTCGAAGCTGATTCAACCATATATATGCACCTGCTCCCGTACGGAACCGGTTTCAGGCTCGAAATGTTCGTTAAGCCTTTTGTTGACGGTGGCCATTACCTCAAGCCAGGGCAGGGAGTTGAAAATATCATCGCCGAGGTCAAAGGCAAGCGACTGCAAACCAAACGTGATCTCGGCCTTGAAGAAAACATGGCCCGTGAGGTTGAAGAGTCCTGCCCAATCCTCGATCTAGCCATTGACCTTGAGCAGGAAAATGATCGCGAATGGCACCTTCAGAACCCGGACGACTGCCTTCAGGCCCTTCAGGAATTGCAGGCGATTCAGGATCAGGTTGTAATCGAATGGCCGGAAGGCGAAAAACTCAATATCACCCATCAGGCATCCTTAAAAAATCTTAACCTCAAAGTCCGTACCAATCAACAGAACTGGTTCGCTCTCTCCGGTGAGCTGAAACTTGATCAAGACACGGTTATTGACCTGCGGGAATTACTTGCCAAAGTCAAGACCGCCCATGGTCATTTCATCCAGATCAAAGAGGGGCAATTCATTGCCTTAACACAGGAATTCAAAAGGAAGCTCGAGGAGATCAATCTTTATTCTGAAGGGATGGGCAATGATGACGATGGGGAACTCCTCATCCACCACCTGGCAGCAATTCCACTCGAGAAACTTGTTGATCAGGCAAAGGCAGTAGTTGATGACGGCTGGCGTTCCCAGATTAAACGAATCCATGAAAGCCAATCTTTCAAACCTGATTTACCTTCAACCCTTCGTGCCGAACTGCGTGACTACCAGCATGAAGGGTTTAACTGGCTCTCCCGCCTCGCTCATTGGGGTGTCGGCGGTTGTCTTGCGGACGATATGGGCCTTGGTAAAACCGTCCAGGCGCTGGCCGCCATGCTCTCATTGGCAAAAGACGGGCCTTCACTTGTGGTTGCTCCGACATCGGTATCTAATAACTGGCAAACTGAAGCCAATCGCTTTACGCCCACTTTAATTATTAAAACTCTTACCGGGAAAAACCGGGCAGAAACAATTACAGGACTTGGAAAATTTGATATCCTTATCACCACCTACACTCTGCTGCAGCAGGAAAATGATCTCCTCTCGGCCGTAAAGTGGCAGACGGTAATTCTCGATGAAGCCCAGGCCATTAAGAATGCCGCCACCAAGCGTTCTAAAGCTGCCATGGCACTCCAAGCACGTTTTAAGCTCATAACCACAGGAACTCCAGTTGAAAACCATCTGGGCGAGCTCTGGAACCTTTTCCATTTTATTAACCCGGGCCTGCTCGGAACTCTGAATCGCTTCAACGAACGTTTTGCTGTTCCCATTGAACGCTATCACAATCGAGATGCAAGACTAAAACTGAAAAAACTTATTCGGCCTTTTATTTTACGCCGGATAAAGTCCCAGGTACTCGAAGAATTACCTCCACGTACCGAGATTACACTTGAAGTCGAAATGAGTGAAGAAGAAAAACTCTTCTACGAAGCTCTCAGACAGAATGCCCTTGAGGTTCTTGAAAACAACAGAGAGAAAAAAGCACGGCACCTCCAAATTCTGACGGAAATCATGAAACTGCGTCAGGCTTGCTGTAACCCAAAACTTATCACTGCAGACACCAACATCGAGAGTGCTAAATTAAAG
Source organism: uncultured Desulfocapsa sp. (assembly GCA_964505715.1). Taxonomy (GTDB): domain Bacteria; phylum Desulfobacterota; class Desulfobulbia; order Desulfobulbales; family Desulfocapsaceae; genus Desulfocapsa. The sequence continues at coordinate 103,088 of CAZDJE010000001.1, forward strand.
GTTTTTGCCTCTGTAATTGATGAATTACTCAGTGGTGGCCACAAAGCCCTAATTTTCAGCCAGTTTATCGGACACCTGTCGATCCTGCGTGAACACCTTGATTCCAAGGGAATCAACTATCGCTACCTCGACGGCTCCACCAGTACACCCAAACGCAAGCAGGAAGTCGATAGATTTCAGGCAGGAGAAGGTGATCTCTTTCTTATCAGTCTGAAGGCTGGTGGACTTGGGTTAAATCTAACAGCAGCCGATTATGTAATCCATATGGATCCATGGTGGAATCCTGCCGTTGAAGACCAGGCATCGGATAGGGCCCATCGAATTGGCCAGAAACGTCCCGTCACCATCTACAGACTGGTTTGTAAAAATACCATTGAAGAAAAAATCGTAAAACTACATCAGGAAAAACGAGATCTTGCAGGAAGCCTGCTGGAAGGGTCGGATATGAGTGCTAAGATGACCAGTGAAGACTTACTGGATCTGATTCGCGGCAAATAGAAAAAACTTCTGTACCTGTAATCGAATAGATTACAGGTACAGAACAGTTAGTGTCGCGTCACGAATTAAGTGTCGTACCACTAGAATAACTCTTTAACTTTTCTGGGCTACTTCGAATAGAAATCTACAATTTCATGGACGAGTTCAGGAATCGTATGCGTTTCCGGCTGAATATCAACCTGCAACCCATTGTCAGTTATTGTTTTTGCGGTAATTGGACCAATTGCAGCAATTGTCACTTCATGCATCAAACGTTTCAATTCTGATCCATTATCGGCATCCACCATGGCGAGGAAGTTTCGTACCGTGGAGGAACTGGTAAAGGTCACCATATCCACTTTTCCAGACTCAAGCTCTTCACGCAGTTGCTCACGTTTTCCTTCTGGGGATACATTTTTATACACTGGAGCTACGGTTACCTGAGCTCCTGCACCACGTAGAGTTTCTGGAAGAATCTCTCTTGCCTTCTCTGCTCGTGGAATCAGAACATTCCTGCCTTCTACTCCCTGATCAAGCAAAGACTCAGCTAATCCTTCTCCGGTAAATACCGCAGGAAGCAGATCTGCGCGAACCCCATATTCAAGAAGAAGGTCGGCGGTAGCTTTTCCAACGGCAGCAATGGATGGCCCTTTCATATTTCTAGCATCGAAGCCCTTAGCATAGAGACGTTCGAAAAAGTATTTTACGCCGTTGAGGGAAGTGAAGAGTATCCAGTGATACTCCTCAAGGCGCTCAAGTTCCTCGTCAAGTGCCTCATAGGATGCCATTGGTTCAATCTTAATTGTCGAGTATTCGAGACAGTTGCCACCATTTTCTTCGAGTCCGGCCATAAGTTCTGAAGCTTGCTCCCGGGTCCGTGTAACCACGATTCGTTTTCCAAAAAGTGGCCGTTTTTCAAACCAATCAATGGTTTCCCGAAGCTTAACGACCTCACCCACAATAATAAGGGCAGGCGGTTTAATTCCAGATTCACGAACAATATCGGTGATGGTTTCAAGTGTTCCAACAACGGTTCGTTGTTCGGGAGTCGATGCCCAGCGAACAACTGCTACTGGAGTCTTGGGGTCACGACCATGGGAGACAAGGTTCTTCACAATAACAGGAAGATTTTTGATTCCCATATAGACAACCAGTGTTCCGGCACCAGTGGCAAGTTTTTTCCAATCGACATTGGAGCCAGGCTTTGTTGGATCCTCATGGCCGGTAAGAAAAGCAACAGATGCAGTATACTCACGATGCGTAATTGGAATTCCGGCATAAGTTGCAGCAGCAGTAGCCGAGGTAACCCCCGGAACAACTTCAAAATCCACACCGGAACGAGCAAGAACCTCAACCTCTTCTCCACCACGACCAAATATAAAAGGATCACCGCCCTTCAGACGAACAACGATCTTTCCCGACTCAGCCCAGTCAACAAGCATCTGATTTATCTCTTCCTGGGTATGAGTATGCTTTACTCCACCCTTCTTCCCGGCGTAGATAAGCTCTGCATCTTTAGGAACATGTTTCAGCAGTTTAACACTTGCCAGATAGTCATATACCACGACTTCTGCTCGTTCCAGAAGATACTTTCCTCGAACAGTGATTAAACCAGGGTCACCGGGACCCGCACCTACCAGATAGACTTTCCCACTTCTTTTTTTACTCATAATATATCCAGAAAAGACGTAAAATGTCTTATATTCAATTGGTTACAACCCATTCAATCATTTCCAACAACGCCCGCAGGTGCAGGCAAGCACTCAATTCAGGCCGTCAAGACCATTCCTCAAGCATTCGTTTGATCTGCCTTTTTAGCAGTTTTCGCTTAATTCATCAAGTAATGATGCTGCCAGAAGAGGAATCATCAACTCATGATGCCCTATAATGTTATACCCCTTTCCACCCGTGGCAGTGGGCCTGTTCACAACGTTCGTTAAGGTACGATAATGCTTCATAAAATCAAAATTTGCTGTGGTAAAATCATCCACACGGTGGCCAAGATTTCTAACTAGAGTTAAAGCCTTAAGAAATACCTCCGGCAACAGTACAGCCGAGCCGACGTTGAGATACGCACCTCCCTGCAGATGAGATATTTCAGAACAAAAGAGTCGAAAATCATGGTGCGATGTTTTTCCAATATCAGCACCACAAGCCGAAGGATGAATATGGATTATATCGGTCCCTATTGCAACATGTACGGTTACAGGAATACCGAGCTTTGCCGCTGTTGCAAGAAGGCTTTTATCATTATGGGGGAACTTTCTGGTCAGGAGGTACTCCCCCACTGCCTGCCCCATGCCTATATCCTCTTTTGCTCCAAGTGATATAGCGCCATTTAACACTTCACCAGTCTCTTTTGCTGCTCCAAATGCACCATCTCCCAAAACATCCCCAACTTCCTCGGAAGTTGACCCAGCCATGGCAATTTCAGCGTCATGAATAATACAAGCGCCATTCATGGCGAGCCCTGTAATTATGGATCGCTCCATAAGATCAATCAGCACCGGATTCAGACCGACCTTGATAACATGCGCTCCCATCCCCATCACAATCGGTCGTCCTGCACGATGCGCCTTGGCGAGTCGATGTACAAGTTCAGGAAAATCCTGGCCGAGCAGTTGTTTTGGAAGGGAACCTATAAAGTCTCTTAGTGTGGCACCTTCTTTTACAGGTGAGCCGAAATGTTCCACGGTCACTTTCGAGTAGCGATCGTGCAACGAATAGGTCTTTAGTCCATCAAAGCTTAATGGCTTACTCTTCACTGAATATCTCCCTCTCCACAAGCTCACAGAGCAGGTGTTCGATCCAAAGATGTACTTCCTGAATATGCTGGGTTTTTACCGTGGGAACATTAAGCGTGAAATCGGCAAGCTGCCCAAGTTCTCCGCCACTACTATCAAGCCCCCCGGTGAGCACGGCTGTTCGCATACCAATCACTTTTGCCGCTTCAATACCCTTAATAACATTTGCAGAAGAACCGGAAGTGGAAATGCCCAATGCCAGATCTTCTTTTTTGCCCAAGGCCTGCACCTGTTTTGAAAAAATCTCATCAAAGGAAAAATCATTGCCAATGGAGGTAATAACGGATGTATCCGTGGTCAAAGCAATGGCAGCAAGCGGTCTTCTGTTAATCAAAAAACGATTCACAAATTCGGCAGCCATATGCTGGGCATCGGCTGCACTACCGCCATTCCCAAAAATAAGAATCTTCCCCTCTTGACGTAATGTCATAACCATCAGACATGCCAGATCAATAAGACGCTTACGACTTTCCCTAACAAAAGCCTCCTTGGCTATCACTGAATTAATCAGTCCTTCAGAAACAATCTGTTCCATGCGTTATAATCCATATGTATTAAGTAGAAGAGACAACTCTATTCTGTTTACTCCTGCAATATGTAGAATATCCTGGGCAAAAAAGCAAAAAAAATGGGCACTCCGCAAACTAACGCGGACATGCCCAGGTGAAAATAACCTGCCACAAAGCAGGCCTATCCGGTTTTCAGCTCTCAGTCCAACTGCTCAAGAATCTTGGCAGTTACATCTTTAATAGCGAGAGAACCGTCAACTGAAATCACTTTACTGTCGGTTCCTTTAAAATAATTCACGGCAGCCATGGTACCGGTCTTGTCGTCGTAGTAGATATCATGACGCTTATTGATAGCATCTTCGTCTTGATCATCGGCACGGGCACTAAGCTCGCCACCACAAACACGACAAACCAGCTTACCATCTTTTTCAACTGGCTTAATAGCATCAAATGCAATGTGGTTTGGATGGTTATTATCATTGGCACAGAGGCGACGTCCCATGATACGTTCTTTTGCTATTTCACGATCGAGGAGGATTTCCATAACATAGTCAATCTCCATTCCAGCTTCTTTCAGTGCACTGTCAAGAGCCTCAGCCTGTGCAAGAGAACGGGGAAAACCGTCAAGTAACCAGCCTTGTTCTTTAGATTTTGCCAAAGTTTCAAGTACCATGGGAATGGTAATTTCATCGGGAACCAGATCACCAGCTTCGATAAATGCTTTTGCTTTCATTCCAAGCTCAGTTCCACCTTTAATATGCTCACGGAAAATAGCACCAGACTCAATGTGATTCATACCGTACTTGTCTTTTACAATAGCACCCTGAGTTCCTTTACCACTACCGTTTGGTCCAAATGCAAGAATGTTTACAGCCATGTTTGTCTCCTTAAGGCAAATTATATGTGTTTAGTACAGGTAAAGTTCCTGATAATACCCGCACCAATCTGAACGCAGATGTGAATGAATACTCACTCAAAAATCAAAATAGTAAATGTAATCGAAAAACGAAATTGTATCCACAAAAATATCCACACTTAACGTTTTGACTTTCAGCATGAAAAAGAGTATTTTCCCACAAGTACAGGAGCACTCAAATGAAAAACTGTCCGGCCAGAAATGTGCCTTTTACTCTTATCTGAAGTACAAGGATAAATTCCAGCCTGATCTGACAGTAACAATCCCTCACAATTTCAGACTTAAAAGATCATATTATGAAAAAAATTCAAGTTGGCCTTATTGGCTTTGGCACCGTTGGCAGCGGTCTTGCCCAAACACTCTACGAGCAAAAAGAGCGATTACAGAAAAAAGTAGGGGCCGAAATTGTCCTGAGTCACGTCGCCGACATAATGACCGATTCTCTCCCTGAACAATTTGCAGGAGTCACACTCACGAAAGATGCCAATGAGCTTTTCACTAACCCTGACATCGATATTGTGGTGGAGCTTATCGGTGGAATGGAACCCGCCAGAACCTTTATGCTAGAAGCCATCAAAAATGGCAAACACGTTGTAACCGCAAATAAAGCTCTGCTCTCTGTTCATGGCAAAGAAATCTTTGAAGCAGCGGTGGCAAACAATGTGGAAGTCGGGTTTGAAGCAAGTGTTGGCGGTGGAATACCTGTTATCAAATCCCTGAAAGAGGGGCTTGTGGCAAACCGTATCGAATCGATCATGGGAATCATGAACGGTACTGCCAACTACATTCTCACCAGGATGACCGATGAAGGCGTACCCTTTGATGAAGTGCTCAAGGATGCCCAGGAACTGGGATTTGCCGAAGCAGACCCAACCTACGACGTGGAAGGCATCGACACCGCGCATAAACTTGCTATCCTTATGACCATCGCCTACGGAAAGCATGTACAACTCGATGACATTAACACCGAAGGTATCTCCAACATTGAACCCATAGATATTGAATTTGCAAAAGAGTTTGGCTGTCGCATCAAGCTCCTTGCCATCAGCAGGCATCACGGGAGCCATGTGGAAGCGCGTGTCCATCCGACTATGGTTCCAAATTCACATATGCTGGCAAATATCAATGGAGCATATAACGCCATCCATTTTAACGGAGACACCGTTGGAAATGTTCTTCTCTATGGCCTTGGTGCCGGAATGATGCCAACGGGTAGCGCAGTTACTGCCGATGTGGTTGATATCGGCCGCAATATCCTCTGCAATTCCATAAACCGGGTTCCTGCCCTCTCTTACCTGCCAGAAAACATCGGAACACCCGTCATCACTCCCATGTCTGAGCTCAGCGGTCCCTACTATTTCCGTATTACAGCAAAGGATAACCCGGGAGTTCTCTCCACCATATCAGGAATTTTTGGCAAACATGGTATTTCCATTAAATCTGTCATTCAAAAAAGTCAGCACGAACTGGAACCTGTCTCCATCGTCCTTCACAGCCATATCGCCAGTGAAGATGCCGTACAAAAATGTATTGATGAAATTGATGCACTTGATGTTTGCACTCAAAAAACTGTTAAGATACGAATCCTTACGGACAGCGAATAGATATCGATGAAATACCTTATCCTTGTTGGCGATGGCATGGGAGACCTACCATTACCAGAGCTCGGCGACCGTACTCCGCTGGCCGCTGCCTCAACCCCCACACTTGATGCCCTCTGCCAAAAAGGCGAGCTCTTTCTTACCTGCACTGTGCCCAAGGGATACCCACCCGGATCCGACGTGGCCAATCTCTCTCTTCTGGGATACAGGCCGGAGAAGTATTACACCGGGCGCGCTCCCCTTGAAGCAGCAGCGATGAATATCACACTAAAGCCGGACGAAACGGCCTTTCGCTGTAATCTTGTAACCCTCGACAGGACAGACAAGAACAAGGTAGGAATGGTTGATTACTCCGCTGGCCACATCAGCAGTGAGGAATCCCAGCAGTTACTCAAAACGCTTGAAGCTGAATGCAGCAGTGAGCGATTCCACTTTAAGCCTGGGATCAGTTATCGCCATATACTGGTAGTGAAAGGTGATTATCCGGATTTTACTCCCGTTCCTCCCCATGACTATATCGAAAAGAATGTCACTATCCCCTGGCAGCGCTATATGGCTGACCCAAACTGGAAGGATTTGTTAACAAGAGCCTGCAATGTTCTTGAAAAACATCCTGTGAACCTGAAAAGAGTGGAGGCCGGAAAGAATCCAGCCAATGGAATATGGCTCTGGGGAGAAGGTAAACTTCCCTCAATGCCAACACTCAACGAACGTTTTAATTTGCAGGGCAGTTTAATCTCCGCCGTTGATCTCCTTAAAGGACTTGGAGTCATGGCAGGCCTTGATATTCTCAATATCCCCGGTGCCACCGGCTATATCGACACAAATTACAAAGGCAAAGCAGACGCTGCACTCAAATGTCTGGAAACCCAGGATTTTGTCTTTGTTCACGTGGAAGGCCCCGACGAAGCCGGACACCAGGGACTTTTGCAAGACAAGTTCCAGGCCATTGAAGACTTTGACGGAAAGATTGTAGCCCCTATCGTCCAGGGACTTCGTGCACGTGGCGATGAATTCAGGTTAATAGCCACCATGGACCACTACACACCACTATCACTACGCACCCATATTGACACTCCTGTCCCTACTATCCTCTATGACTCCAGAGAATCTAGCCAGGGAAGCGGACAGATGTTTTCCGAAGAGACCGGAAACGCCGCTGGAAAAGTAGAAGGCGGCACCCTGCCCGATGGCGAAACCATGCTAAAACGACTCCTTCAGCAATCATGACACTGCAAACTAGCCATCGTACGCCTTACCGTGTTATTTATGGCGACACAGATGCTGCGGCTGTGGTCTATAATGCAAATTATCTGCGTTTTTTTGAGATCGGCCGTACCGAACTTATGCGGGAAAAAGTTTGCAGCTATCGTACAATAGAAGCACTTGGACTCCTTCTCCCGGTCATCGAATGTTTTGTTCGCTACAAGGCCTTTGCCCGCTATGACGATCTCCTCCAAATTGAAACCAAGCTGGCCTGGATCAAAAAAGTCAGCTGTAAATTCTCTTACAGGCTTCTTCGGGAAGAGAGTGAGACAGGGAAGGAAACATTGATCGCCAAAGGCTACACGGTCCATGCTGCAGTGGATCACAAGGGTAAGCTCACATCTCTTCCAGCAGAAATCATTCCTCGTTTACAAGCCCTGCTTCCACCAGTAGAGAAATAAAACGCACTCCCATTAACATGAATGTGTTTTTTTCTTGACTTACAAAAGGAATCCGTCTATATTGATCCTCGCAACGCGGGGTGGAGCAGTCTGGTAGCTCGTCGGGCTCATAACCCGAAGGTCATAGGTTCAAATCCTTTCCCCGCTACCAAATTCAAGGACTTACAGCTTTATTGCTGTGAGTCCTTTTTTTTTGCTCTATCGCAAAGTTTTACCAGAACGCGATCGACCTTTCCCCGAATCGACTCTGCTGCCAACGAGTAGAAAACCTCCGCTAGACTTTCTCTGAAATACCGTAATGATTGATGGCTTTAACCAAGAATCGTTTTGCTGCTTTTGTATCTCGTTTCTTAGTCAGCAAGAAGCCGATAGTATTACCATCTTTATCAACAGCCCGATAGAGCTGTAACACCACATACCCTTGATTTTGATATATGTTTCATCCATCCGCAAGCCTGAGCCAACAGCTTTTTTCTTCTTCTGAAAAGCAACTTCTATAAGGGGAGTGTATTTAACAACCCACCGTTGAATTATTCACATGATCAATACGACACACCTCTTTCTTCCATAAGTTCTTCGATGTCTCGATAACTCAGGCTATAACGCAAACACCAATAAACGGCTTGAAGGATAATACACTTCCGGAAATGACCACCTGGAAATCTTTCCTCAACCACCATTGACATTCTCCATGATAAATGAAAATATTTTAGTAGAAGCCGTCAAGGTTGAAAAGGGGGAAGAGCACGTTTGCGACAGAAACGCATATTCCACGTTATCTCGCTGAGTTTTATTATAGATTCAATCGACAATTTCCTATGGAATCAATGTTTTCATCACTGATCCGTGCTGCAATCAACTTAAAACCAATTCCACAGCATCAATTGATTCTAACTGAAGAATGGTGGTAATCAAATACTAGTACGACTAATTCCGATCAACTTTTATAGGCATAGCATTTTTATATAAGTGCCAGAACAGGAGCAAACAATGACCGACAAACCATTTGGTGCAAAGCTGATGGCATTACCTGAAATTTTCAAAAAACGTTTATTTACTGTACCAGATTACCAACGTGGTTATGCTTGGGAAAAAAAGCAAGTGGCAGAATTACTGAAAGATATTGACCATCTTATGAGTGACGGAATGACACTTCGTCACTACACCGGCACCTTGGTTCTTAGCCATCCTGATGGTGTTGATGAGAATAATATTTTTTATATTGTGGATGGCCAGCAACGTTTAACAACGTTGGTTACAGTGATGTGGATATTATGTAAACATCTCCCTAAAACGGAGCAGTCAACATTTACTGCTCTTTATTTGGTTCGTGGCGATGTGGGTAATGAAAGAACTGTTCTATGCTTAAATTCTGACACTCAATTATTCTTTGAACGTTTGCTGTTAGGGGATGGCAATATCATTAACAACCCACCAACAATGGAAGCCCACGAACGATTAATTGTTTCACATAGTTTAGTCTCCAAACAGTAGTGTCCGGTTAGAAAGTTGCATGTCCTTTTTTTAACCGCTTCCGGTGT
>CAZDJE010000002.1:0-91248 GCA_964505715.1 uncultured Desulfocapsa sp.
ACGAAAGCACCTAAAACTTCAAATATGGTCGAATGTAAGGTAATCGCACACAGGGTCGGACCGGCATATCTCACTGAGTTAGCAGTGTTAATAGAGATCTAAACATGCTATTTTGTCCTTAGGTCTGTCTTTTGGCATTAAAAAGTACCTTCTAAGCGAACAGACGCGCAGATTTTTTATTCCAAGAGCACATAAACACTATATAGCGGGTTGCATATGGCACATAACCCACCGATGCCACAAACAGGATTTTCTACCGAGGCTTGAAAAAGACAAACAACGTTGGCGGCATCGGCTCTATGATGCCACAAACAGGGGCAGGGGGAATTGCTCCCGACAACGTCGCTTGTTCAAGATGTTATAGGTTTTTTTGTCGAAACTTAAAGGAGGACTTTCATCATAGAATGTAGCTCTATCAGCTGCCCAGGAAAGATTGTTTCGGGATTTACCTTTCCCACGAAAACTACCAGCTAAACAAATCAGTTCTATAGGACAAGAAGAGTAGCACACGGTTCTCATCGTAACTATCCTCAGGGCTATCTGAATCCTGCACAGTATAATCGTAATTGAGGCCAACATCGTAACTTTCATTAATGCTGTACTGAAGGCCCCCGCCTGCAAACAACTGAGTAACATCAACTTCTGAATCTGTATTGATCTCATCACGAGTTTCGTCACGATACCCGCCGTACAGTGAGATTTTCCAAGAGTCATTGACAGGATAACTGTATTCAGCCCTTGACTGCCAGTAATCAGTTAATCCGCGATCCTTAGTTCCTGAGAAATTGTCAAATATTGTTCCAACATCCGAGGTAAACCTGAAAGAACCAGGGCCAATGCCATATAGAACGTTCAGGTATCCATTGAAATCCCAGGAATCTTCTGAATCGCTGAGCTTTGTGTAGGTGGGTCCAGCCCCAAGGCGCACGTCAAATGCAGGTGATGAGATAGGCTGATAGCCAAGGGTTAGTTTGTGTATCTGATTCTCATCAGCAGTTTCATCGTCATAATTTGTTAGTGAAAAATCATAACTCAGTGACATGGGATGTGATTGTATAACATCAGTTTCGAGGATTCCTCCCAGATGAAATTCATTGAGATCATCATCGGATGCGTCCTCCGTATCGTAACTACCCCGGAGATATTGTGTGTATCCTTTTACTGTCCATAGTGAAGTGAGTTCGTGAGATACTGCCAAATTTACTTTATATTTGTCATAATTCTGATATCTTCCATTGTCGGATTCTTCTTCATCATATTCAAGATGGTCCCAACCATATCCCAGAGAAATCCGATTATCTTCAGCATAGGTAAAGCCTGTGGAGGTCGTGAGTTCGTTTCTGGAGTATCGCCTTCGTCCGAAGTCGTCTCGTAACCTATCGTTCATGGCAGGAATTGAGGCGATCAGTTCATCTACAAAATCGTTTTCTGATGAGTTTTTCTGGGGTCTGTTGCTTTCGTATTCATCTGTATTTTTGAAGAGATCATAGATCTTCAGATCCCAGGTATCAGTTAGCTCTTTTTGGTAGCCAACACGTGCCTTGTGATTGATATCACTGGCATCACTTTCTATAAAGTCATAGTTAATACTTGGTGTGTAGCTGAGTATTGCGGAGTCACTGGAGCTTTTTGTGAACAGAGTGATTGTTGGTGATATGATAAATTCTCCTCTCTCATCATCTTGCGGAACGTCCATACCCATATTGGAATCCATACCAACTGGTGGCTGATTCTGCGGCATATTTGTGGGCGTTACAGCATCATCTGGCAGAGGTGGAAGATCCACTGTCTCATCGTCGAAAGATCTGTCCGAGTAATTAACACCAGTACCTATTGTGGTGGATATGACAGTTTCTCTGGCATTTGCGCAATTCGCTGCAAGTGTAACAGTGGATATCAGTGCTACAATAATAGTATTTTTCATTTTAATTGTTGGTGTTGAGGTTGATTAAACTTAGGAACTCTCTGCACGACTAGGGAGACTTTCGTATTTTCACAATCTCTCTTATACCTGTAATGCTGTACAAAAAACCCTATGAAGGCCAACTACCAAAAGGCTGTTTCTCCATTTTCATAGAGCCGTCAGAACCTTTGAAAATATTTATCCATGCCTGCCAGTTCTTGTCGTCCAGCTCGGGATAATCCAGCCGAAAATGGCTGCATCGACTCTCTTTGCGCATAATCGAGGCTTTGAGCTTCATTTCAGCGCTGATAATCATGTTCCTGGTTTCGTGTACAAGCCGCAGTTCATGCATATCGGCAGCTCTCAGCATTGGCATATGGTGATCCCGCAACTCTTCGATATACGCCAGTGCAGCCTTTAGCAGGTTTTCTTTCTTTATATAGATGATAAAGTTTGGAATCATGACACCTTGTAAGGTCTGGGTTACCCAGGCAGGGCTATAGCCGGCTTCTCTATTTAACGGTGCGAGAATTTCTTCCCGTATCTCTTTGATTTTTTGCTTTGAAAATTCTTTAAAATCAAAACCTTTACAGTATTCTGCCGCTGCCTCTGCAGCTATTGCACCCTGAACGGCTGACCCGGCGAGGGAAGAACCAATCTGAGTATAGATGGCACCAGACATATAGGATCCCAAGGCATCTCCAGCACCATACAAACCTGGAATAGTTGACTCGCATTTATCGTTTATCGGCACCAATCCTTCCGATTTATGGATAGCCATTCCAGCAGAAGAGCCTCCAACAGATGATCCACCTCCACCCATCCCCGGAGGGCCCTCGTCTTTCCTGCCTCCTGGAGGCTTTCCTCCGGGGGGATGCCCGCCTTCTTTTCCTCCAGGAGGGCCGTTTTGGGCAAATTCTGCAGGTACGTAAGGGCCTCCTTTGATATCTTTATTATCCCCCATACCTGGAGGACCTCCGGCAAGGGGGCCACCAGCCATGTAGGCTCTGTAATTCATATCCACCCCCAGATGGTGATTCACCTGTACTCCTGTTGTGCCTGGTTTTCTTTCGAACATGCCATGCCAGCCATCAAAGCAGGCGGCAGGGTTGGTCGCCTGGCCAAAATGTCCGTCATTCCACTCTTTTCCCGTAACTTTTGCTCCAATGTTGTAGGCCATAACAGTACCATCGTGGGTGAGGTCACAAATAGGAAAACCATTCGGTTTAAAACCGCCGGCTCCGGTGCAGAGGATCACACTCTTGGCTCTGAAAATATAAACCTTTTCTTCATCCAGGCTAAAACCTGCTGCACCAACAATCCGCCCATCTTCTTTAATGAGGCTGGTAATAACGATTCGTTCAAGAACCGGAATATTCCGGTCTTTAATTGGTTTGCTAAAAGAGTTGTTATAGAGAGGTGAATCAAAAAATCCCCATTCTCGCAGTTCATTGACACGGGCCAGTGAATGTTCTGCCATTTGCCGGGTATACACCGGATTGTTTGTGCCCAGAGCAGAACGGGAAACCGTATCGACAAACTCATCGAGACTTATTTTCTCCTTGCTTTCATCATAGGCAAATATTCCCTTGGCAAAAGGTGTCTGGCCGGAAGAGCCTAATCGTCCCTTTGAAACAAGCGTTACTTTTGCACCTGCATCATGGGCCTTAACAGCTGCGAATAATCCCGCCATTCCACCACCGACAACTAAAACGTCACTACTCTCGTCCTGGAGGTCTATGGCACCGAGATTAACCTTTGATTCGTTGCTGGCCCAACCTATTGGGACTCCGATTGCGGCACTCATTGCAGCAAGGGTTGCCATTCCTGCAACACCTCCTGCCAGTGACATAAAATGACGCCGGGATATAGTGTTTTTTTCGTCTGTTACATTCATTTGTTCACCTCTGCTTCTATCGATGATTGTGTTATGTAGGTCTTTAAAAGAGGAAGTACTCCACTCACCACTGCAAGAACCAAATAAGAGGAAAGAAGCAGTGTGGTATGGCGGCCAAGTTCTATGGCGTGCCAGGAAGCCAGAGCTGTAAAGCAAACAGCCAGAATACCATGGAATACTTTCCACGTTTTATATCGTAGAGGTAGCTTCTTACGTAGGAAGGAAGTGATGCCTAAAATGAGCATCAGAAACCAGGAGCCAAGACCAAGCACAATCCCCAAAGAGTTAAAGGTAGTGAGAATTGTAATAAATGCTTCCATACTATCAACCCCGGATTCAAAATATCGCGGCACGACAATCAAAAAAGGATGAATAGAAAGAACACCTAAAAAGACGTAGCCGAGAATTTTATGGATTGTAATGATGGAGCTCCACCTGCAGCCTCGTAACATTCTACCGCTGCTACGAGTCACAAATAACTGTGCCAGTATCAGGCAAAAAGCTAGGATAGTTAGAATCGAAATTGATTCTTTTAAAAGAGTGCGCCTGGGGAAGTTCCCTGTTGCATAGAAGAATAGAGGCAAGCCAATAAAAAGAACTATCAATAGCAAGACTCCCCTTGTTCCTGTGTGGTTTTTCATAATCATCCCCATGACACCATGACTGGTATTGATTTTTCCGGTGAAATTGTAATTGCGTCCACCGGGCAATACATCCTGCACAAGTGGCATATCTGACAGTCAGCCGGATACTTGATGATCGCTTTTTTTGTTTTGGGATCCAGCCGTAAAACATCAGTTGGGCAGCTCTTTACGCATATTCCACAGCCGATACACCCGTTGATTGCTTCAATGGTCATTTTTCTATCTCTTTTGCGTGGTATTCATTGCTTGTTTCAGGCACACTGCACAGGTACTTGCTAAAACCTGGCAGCATGCCTTTGCTAATGCCATGGTTATTGACGACGGCTGTGTCCTTCCGGTACCGCTACCAGTTGTCCGTTAATTGACTGGCATGTTGCGCTGAGAGAGTCACCTTCGCGGCCCTTGAAACTCACACTGTCACCATCCTGCTTACCTTCACAGGCCTTGATTGCTTCAGGAGGTGGCCCTTGCTGTCCGCCACCATTTCCTCGATCACTCTTTGCCCAAGCTGTTACAGATAGCATTGCCACCATCATCACCATTACCAATCCTTTGACGAGTTCTTTTCTTTTCATAATGCGTTTCCTTTTTGGTCTGTAGACCTTTGGGATTATTTTTTTGCCACTGATGCTTTTCGCAATGGCTGTTGCAGCAATGCTTGGGAATAAGAACTTTCAAAGCTTTGCTGTTTGATTGTCTATGAAAATAGCACTGCAATGTGCAGCAAATAGGGAGGAAATATGGAAGTAGAAAAAAGTTTAGGGATGGAGCTAAACTCAAAGAATTTATTTATTTTCAGCAGCTGCCACGTGGCTACATTTGCTCTCAGGTGGGATAGATCGGAAATATGCGGAAGAACATCTTCCCGACTGGAAGGTTGGGTGAGTTATCGAAGTATCGCAACAACGAGCATAGCAAGATCCCCGGCACTTGGAGGAAGGAGATGGAGAAGGAGAGCGTGCCGGGGAACCTGATATCCTAACTACTTTTTCAGGAGTTGTTAAAGGCACACTACAGGGGAAATAAGGAAGGAAAATGGAAGAAATGTGAATAAAGAAAATGTTTGAGAAAAAAGAATGGGATAGGTCATCGGTTTTCTGTACACCTTCTTTTACAACAAGGTAAGGGGCATTTTCTGCCCCCCACTCTCAGGATAATATATTGATTGAGGAATCTTCTTCCTCACTACTTTGGTCACCTTGCATATAGTCCATAAGTTGCTGAAGCAGATCATCACCTGAATTCTCAGCATAGGAAGCCAGTGCTTCTTCCATTGGCGGAGGAGGAGGCGGCGGAGCTCCAGCTTCGCTATTTTGCTCTTGCGGCGGTAAAAATCCGTTTTCAGACAATAAGGAAAACAGTTCTTCACCGTTTAAGCCGCCATCACCATCTGCATCATACGTGGACAGAGCTTCATCCGTAGTGATTGTAGTTCCAGTGGTTTCTGTTATTCCTTCAAGAAGAGTCTCCAGCTCAGTTTCGCTCACCACACCATTACTATCACTGTCTCCAATCTTAAAAGCATCCTTGTCAGGCGGCGGGGGGGGCTGCCGTTGCACCATTGCGCTGCTCATACTGCTTATACCGTTGATCATCTCAGGCTCCTTTTTACTAGTAAAATGATAAATCGTAAAACGACTTATCCCATACATCCGTTATCGATTATTCTATCAGCTTTTTTATGGTGAAAGCGTATCCGCTGTGTAACTGTTTGTATCATTCATGTATCTCGTGGTTTAAACGCCTATAAATTGATATCCAGTCCCCCTGACAGTTTTGAGATATTTGGGAGACACCGGGTCATCACCGATCTTTTGTCGAATACGCGACACGTACAGATCTATGCTTCGGTCGTAGCCGTTATAGCTTGTATCATAGAGATCTCTGTGTATTATTTCTCTGGAAATGACCTGGCCGGCTTTTAGACTTAACAGCCAGAGGAGCTCGAATTCGATAGTGGAGAGGTTTACATGTTCACCACATAAAAAGGCATCTCGTTGTTTAGCATCGATGGTTAAGGCTCCAAATTGTAGCGAAAATGAGGAAAATGAGCCAAATCGATGTAATAACGAGCGGATAGTTGCCGCAAGAACCAGAGCATTGTTCTGGGCGGACAATGTGATATCTGCACCTAACTTGAGTGCCATTAAGATAAATTGTTCTTTTTCCTGACGGGACAGCAGAACCAGAAGACCGCCATACAGGTTCCGAATTTTTTGACACATGGTGAGTTCCTGAAACCCTTCTTCTCTGCAATCAAGCAATATCAGATCTGGCTGGACCTTGATTTGTTCGATACACGTCTGCTCTGAAGGATCGAAGTAATCAATATCGATATCATTCCCTGTCAAAAGCTGTTTCAGGTCAGTATATATTTTCTCATTTTCAGAAATGAAAAGAACCGTTGCACACTTCATTTTTCCACTTATTTAAGATTTTCTGGTTTCTAACTCAGCTTGTAGTATGAATTGTAAACATGAAATATGCAGGAAATATGAACGCCATCCAGATTGTTTCATAAAAAGGTGGCTGATTTACTTTGAAAACGAGTGGCAGGAGAGAACAAAATAGAAATATTTGATGCCGTTCATATTTCTTCCACATTTAGAACATATCTTATTTGTAGCTAAGAGCATGGGGACTGTAACCCTGCGGTTAAAAAAACAACCGTTATTATGTTTACCTGTGTTTGAGTGTTCATCAGGTTATGAAAAGAGTTGAATGGATTTAGAAAATATCAAATCACAGGCAGGAAATTGAAACTCAAAATCAGACATAAACTATTTTTCACCATACTCCTCACCAGTTCTGTCGTAGCATGCGGCCTTTTCTTCTTTCTCCAATGGAATTTTGATCGCGGTTTTCTGAATTACGTCAATAATCAGGAGATGGCTGAGCTGAAGAAGCTAGAGAAACAGCTGATACACTATTATAGCGAAGAGGATGGATGGAAACGCGTTCAGGGGAACCATCAGCTCTGGATAGGGTTACACAGAGACCTGTTCAGTCCCGGACCTGAGAAACCGCCATCGGGTGGAAATAGGTCCACTTTCCCAGAGCATGAGCCCCCTCATATGGATCCTCGAGGGTTTGGTCAGAGAATTATCCTGTTTGATGCAGAGCAACAACTTGTTATCGGTGGAGGGAAAAAAGCAGGTCTGAAACCGGAGATGGTGAAGATACCTGTTTCGTATAACTCTCACACCGTAGGGTATCTCGGCATAACTCCTATCAAAGAACTTTCGAGTTCAGGTGATCTGCACTTTGTTGAGCAGCAGACAGAAGCCTTTGCCATCATTACCCTGGTCATGGTTGCAGTTTCCATGCTTCTTTCCTATCCTTTAACTAACCACCTTTTGAAACCTATAAAGTCTCTGACAGAAGGAACCCGAAAATTAATCAGGGGAAAATTTACTACTCGCATCCCAGTATCCACAGAAGATGAGCTTGGCGATCTGAGTGACCATTTTAATATCCTGGCTTTGACACTTGAAGAAAACGAAAAAGCTCGACAACGATGGATAGCGGATATTTCACACGAGCTTCGTACCCCCATTGCAGTACTTCGAGGCGAGGTGGAAGCATTACAGGATGGTATCCGAAAAGCAGACCCCAAAGCTCTGAATTCGTTACATGGAGAAATCCTGCATCTGCAGCGTCTGGTGAATGATCTTTATGAGCTCTCCATGTCAGATATCGGAGCGTTGACTTATAAAAAGATCGCGGTGGATCCCCTGGGTATACTTAAGGGAACCATTGAGATTTTTGAACAACGTCTTGCGGAAAACAGCCTTGCACTTCAATTTCAATTGCCAGAAGAGATTTCATGCTCACTGCTTGGTGATCCGGACCGACTCCAGCAACTGTTTTCTAACCTATTGGAGAACTGCTTACGCTATACTGATACGCCTGGATTCTTGGAAATAGTAGCCAAAAAACATATGCAACAGCTTACCCTAACGTTTCAGGATTCCGCTCCCGGTGTTGAACAAGAGCAGTTTTCCCTGCTTTTTGACAGATTTTTCAGGACCGATCCATCCAGGCACAGAGCTGGCAGTGGAGCCGGGCTGGGGCTTGCCATTTGTACCAATATTGTTGCTGCCCACCAAGGCAGCATTACTGCACATGACTCTGCCCACGGTGGTCTTGGTATCACCATTATACTACCTCTTACTTCTTGAGAATATGATTAGCCATGGAAAATAAAACCATTTTACTTGTGGAAGATGAAAAGCGATTGAGCGACCTGCTCTGTGACTATTTACACAAGACCGGATATCAAACCAAATGTTTCTATGACGGATTGAATGTGGTGTCTTGGGTAAAAGAGAACAGACCGAGCCTGCTTCTTCTCGATCTCATGCTGCCGGGTAAAGACGGCCTTGAAATTTGCAAGGAGATACGCCAGTTTTCGGATGTCCCCATAATTATGATCACCGCCCGCATCGAGGAAATAGACAAGCTGCTTGGTCTTGAACTGGGAGCAGACGATTATATCTGTAAACCATTCAGCCCAAGAGAGGTTATGGCACGGGTAAAAGCTGTGCTCCGTAGAAGTTCTGGCGAGGTGCGGAATGATCATAGCCTTGAGCTGGATGAAGAAAGATATGTTGCGACCGTGCAGGGAAAGGTGCTTGACCTTACTGCCGTTGAATTTCAACTGCTGAAAATCTTGTTTGACAAGGAGGGCAGGATCTTTACCCGCGACCAGCTTATGGATAGAATCTATACGGATCGGCGTATCGTATGCGATCGAACAATTGACAGTCACATCAAAAAGTTACGCAAGAAAATATCATCGGTTGCGCCAGAGCTTGAAATTATCCGCACCGTATACGGGGTTGGATATAAATATGAAAGCCCCTGAAATGTTCCTTTATTTATCTGATGCAAGACGAGAGATCCTTCCTTGCACATTCATACTTTAATCTACTCACCCATAAGGTTTGATTGAAAACAGAAGTAAATAGTATTGAGTGTAACCAATAGGATGATGGGAGATAACAAATGACAAAGACAATTAACAGGTTGAGCATATCATGTGCTGCGATACTGTTTTCTGGATTGCTGTTTTCTTGCCTAGAAGCTGGCGGGGCTGATGCTGTTGGCGGCAGTGGTTTAAGTTACCCAATCGTCGATACCGGGCAGGTTCGATTTTATGACGATAGTGTAGAAATAAAATTGCCAGGGGAAGGTGACAGATTCTTCGGGCAGGACGCGTCCTACCAAGGGAATGTCCCCACATACAAAGACTATGGGGACGGAACGATTATCGATCTGGTTACCGGCTTGACCTGGCAGCAAAATCCTGGGGAGAAGAAGACCTTCAATGATGCTGTTAGGGGCGCTTCAGTTTGCAGAACAGGAGGGTATACGGACTGGAGACTGCCAACAATCAAAGAACTGTACTCTCTGATCCTGTTTTCAGGTATTGATCCCAACCCGGAGAGTAGTAATACCTCGATTTTAAAACCGTTTATCGACACGGATGTTTTTGTTTTCAAGTATGGCAACCCCAACAGTCCCGGACAGCCAGAGCGAATCATTGATTCACAATTTGCAACATCCACCAAATACGTGCACAAGACCATGCGCGGTGATGATACCATGTTTGGAGTGAACTTCGCCGACGGCCGCATCAAAGGCTACCCGATGGTGAACCCCCACGGCAGAGGGCAGAAGAAATTCTACGTTTTGTATGTGCGCGGTAACAAGAACTATGGAACAAACACGTTCGTTAATAATGCAGACGGAACCATTACGGATAAGGCCACGGGACTTACCTGGATGCAGGTTGACAGTGGTTTGCTCAAGGTGGGAAAGAACAGGGATGGGAAGTTGAACTGGGAGGAGGCCTTACAGTGGGCTGAAGAACTCACCTACGCGACGCATTCTGACTGGAGGCTTCCAAACGCCAAGGAGTTGCAGTCCATTGTCGATTATACACGTTCTCCGGCCACAACTAAATCTCCTGCTAGTAACAAAGTTTTTGAAACAAGCAGTGTCAAGGAAGGTGGTCAGTCGGACTACCCCTATTACTGGAGTAGCACAACCCACAAGAGAGGTGTTGGCGGAAAATCTGCGGTTTATCTATCGTTTGGCAAGGGGTACGGCTGGATGACAGACAGGCGAACGGGAGAGAAAAACTTGCTGGACGTCCATGGCGCCGGCTCTCAACGTAGTGATCCGAAATCTGGAGACCCAGCGCTGTTCCCCTATGGTAGAGGTCCGCAGGGTGACGTGTTGCGTATCTGTAATTTTGTGCGATCTGTGCGCGGCGGCAAGGCGACCTCGGTACTGTCCGGTCCAAAGATTGAGACGGCACCTGCCCCCATTGCTACCCAACGGGGCGGTAGCCGGTTCATCAAACGGCTGGATAAGGACGGAGACAGCAAGGTTTCCAGAAGTGAATTTGACGGCCCTCCTGCTCATTTTGATACCCTTGATAAGAATGATGATGGATTCCTGAGCGAAGCTGAATCGCCACAAGGGCCTCCTCCAAGAGGTGGCAGACACCTGGGCCGGGAACGTAAAAACTAGCCTTAGTTGCTTCTTTGAAGGTTATCTAATTTGAAAGATTATTGCATGAAGAACCTGGTATAACTGATAAAGATACAAGCTTGCAGGAAATCCGAAAAATCATCTTTTCGTAACATTTTTTACAGGTTCACACTTCTCGGCATGTCCAGACCAGATATGTTTGTCACTTTTCCCATTAAATATTACCGCCCCCAGACGATCAGCCGTTTTGTCCGCTGACTTATTGCCTCCCCGTACTGCAACGTAGACTGCTGAATGACAGTCTCCCTCGCGGTAACGCCCTTGCCATCAACTAGTAATTTATGGTACGTATCAGAACGCGACATGGAACACTTTTAGGGAGATTTAACCCCATTAGTTCAGTTCTAGAAAACTGAACGGTCTCTTATTTACGCAAAACAAATTGAGGCCATGAATTAGACCCGACAATAACATGACATCAATCAGATGGGTAAATCATCCATCTAAGAAACAATTTTGAAAATCGCTCCTTAATGTCAGATCATGCCATTAATTGAAGTTAATTATTTTAATAATCCCAGTCACCCTTATGGAATCACAATGAAAAAAACGTTTCAGATGACACATCCAAAGCTAAAGCTTCCAAGGCTTGTTGAAGCCATCAAGCATGAAGTCAAAAAATATATAAAAAGAGAACGTAGAAAAACTCTACCCACAGATGTTGATTTTTGGGATTTCGACTGCCGGTTCGGCGTTGATGAGGCAACTAGTGAAGTTATTCATATATCCGCCATTAATAAATACATCTCTCAGGCCGAATCAAAACAGCTTGAATCGTTTTATTTGGAAATTCTGGTCAAACCTGGGCATCGAAGCAAAAAGCCCATTGAGTATAATTCAGAGCAAGAATAAAGAAGACGAAGGGAACACAGGTAACGGTGAAGCAGGTGTCACCCAGCATCAACTTTGAAGTGCGACACCTTTTACAAAATCCGTGCATATAACGCCCCGCGAACACATGCGTTTTCTTGAGTCAGGTTCAACAAATCACCTCGAGCAAAGTTAATTACAAAACTGGCCGGCGAGTGGCCGGGTTAACTGAGTCGTTATATGAATAAAAACATCTCATGATTAAGCTCATTTCTCTTGGAATTTTATCTGGAGCTTTTTTTAGTACGACATTCATACTCAATGAAGTTATGAGCCTAGAAGGTGGCCATTGGGTGTGGTCGGCATCTCTTCGATATGTTTTTATGGTCTTTTTTTTGGTAATAATCATTTTGTTTAGTGGAGGAGTAAAACAACTGCAGAATGTTCTGAAATTGTTTTATTTGCACTGGCAATTCTGGATAATAGCTGGGAGCGTAGGATTCGGAGGATTTTATGCACTTATTTGCTTTAGTGCCGACTTCTCGCCTGGTTGGGTTGTAGCAGCTACTTGGCAATTTACTGTTGTTGCCAGTCTTTTTGTATTTATGTTATTCGGCCGATCATTCCCTAAGCGGATATGGTTTTTTTCATTGCTCATTTTTGCTGGTGTGGTTCTGGTCAATTTATCTCACTTTGAAAAGCTTGACTTAAAGGCGGTACTCTCCGGCAGCCTTCCCGTACTTGTAGCGGCCTTTTGTTATCCATTCGGCAATCAACTTGTTTGGGAGGCAAAAAATGGAAATACTAAAAAGGTGCCAAGTATAAAATCACCACTTTTAAATAATGTTTTCAACAAAGTGCTATTAATGACTTTGGGGTTTTTTCCTTTATGGGTAGCACTTGTATTAATAATACATCCTTCACCACCAAGTTCATCACAAATTCTAAATACTTCATTGGTAGCATTATTCTCAGGAATATTTGCAACCAGTATTTTTCTTTTTGCACGTAATTTAGCATCTAACTCTAGTGAGCTTGCGGCTATTGACTCTACTCAATCTAGCGAGGTGATTTTTGCTTTGGCAGGTGGAGTGATCTTTTTGAAATCCGAAGCACCAAACATTTCATCAACAATGGGTTTAGTGTTAATCTTAGTAGGCTTGGCTTTTTTCGTTACGTATCAAAAAGTGAACAAGAAAGTAAGAAAGTAAGAAAAACCATATACCAAAAAGATGCACCCTACTTACTCAAACATCCTATTTTCTGTCGCTTTTCGATCTTTGTCTTTCGCTCCACCATTCCGGTAAATCTATTGCCAACCGGTGATTTAGCACGTTATAAATTCAACCTAAACGGGGAAAACGCATGAATGTTCTTACTCGAATCACACTCCTGATCATTCTATTACCTACAATGAGTTTCGGAGGGGATACACTTAAGCACGAAGAACATGAGAAACATGAGAAAGCCCCAATAACTTCCGGCGCAGAGATGCTCTCCCATGAATTACGCAGTTTACTCTCAAAAGAAATGCAAGCATTACAGAACGGCATGATGTCTATCATCCCCGCATATATTTCTGGAAACTGGGGCGAAATCGAAGCTACCGCAGAAAAAATGGCAAGTAGCTATATTTTGAAACAAAGCCTGACAGAAAGCCAAGTAAAGGAGTTGCATTCAGTATTGCCACATGAATTTGTTAAAAAAGACCAAAGATTCCATTATCTGGCAGGGATGCTTAAACATGCTGCAAAAAATAAAAAACCAGAATTAATAAATTTTTACTTTTCAAAGATGAATGAATCGTGTGTTGGTTGCCATGCAGTATTTGCAACGCATAAATTTCCGGCCTTAACACCAACGAAAAAGGGTGAGCATATCTACTAGGACTAATAACGATCTCATGCAATCGAGAAAATGCCCACTCCCCTCGCACTTTACCGCTGATGCCAGACGATAAGATGAAAAACACGTTGATTTCCACAAACTTTATCAACTTTTTAACATTTTCATGAATAGAAGAACAGATCAACCAAAGTTCATTGTTGTACCCCACTTGCCCTGTGTTAAACATTGGGTTTAAAAAAGTAAACATAAGGAGATCTCTATGTACGCAGTAGCCATAAATGGAAGTCCACGGAAAGGCGGAAATACAGAATTACTCCTTCAGGAAGTGCTCGGTGAACTGGATGACGTAGGCTGGGAAACAGAGCTTGTAAAGGTTGGAGGTACTGCTATTCGGGGCTGTATGGCTTGTCAGAAGTGCTTTCAAAACAAAGACAATGAATGTGCAGTAAAAAAGGATAACTTTAACGAAATATTTTCAAAAATGCTCAGAGCTGATGCCATGATTCTAGGTTCACCAACCTATTTTGCTGCTATATCTGCAGACTTAAAGGCACTGATTGAAAGAGCTGGATATGTCGCTTATGCAAACGACCACGCCTTTTCTGGGAAAATTGGAGCAGCAGTTGTCGCCGTCAGAAGGGGTGGAGCCACCCATGTATATGACACCATTAACCACATGTTCCAGATGTCGAGAATGATCCTCCCGGGCTCAACCTACTGGAATATGGGCTATGGCCTAAACAAAGGAGATGTGAGTGAAGATGAAGAAGGCTTAGCAAATATGCGTCACCTTGGAAAATGTATCGATTGGCTTGGTAAGTCCATTAAACCTAATATGGACAACTTCCCAAAGGGGTAGCTTTTCCACTTAGGAGGCAAGGGAATTGCCTGAAAGAGCTGCTGGCTCCTTCCAATACACTTTTTGACGATAAAAAGTGTATTGGAAGCCCAGATATCACAGATATCAGACAATGGGGAACGGATACGATACCTACCTATTATATCATCCATACCTGCCAAAACACCGTCCATCTTTTCCACTTAGGGTCACCTGCTTCACCTCAACAGGAAAACGTGGCGTCCAGTCTTAAAAAGCAACACCCATCCTCTACCCGTAAAACACCAAATCACGTAACAAAGCTCATCACATCTTTTAACTGTTAAGGGCAACAGTTTACAATCAGCAGTTTTTAATAAATACACTGCAGAGTATTCCTTGTAGTAATATGTTGGCAACTCTTTGCTCAACCTATCTATTCGAGAACACAAACTCTTAACATTACAACGACACAGGAGATGAACACATGACGGCAAAGGTTACTTTCCTCATTTCACTTTCAACAATCCCCCTTGCAGGTTTACTGTTTATGGCAACATCTACCCCGGCAATAACATTCGCTGATTGCAGCAACTTAAAGGGCTGCGAAAGAAAACTTTGCGAGCTGGGAAAACAACTTACTCTTGCTCAGAACAGTGGCAATAAGCAACGGGCGGATGGATTAAAAAAGTCATTGGAACAAGCTAAAACGCACTGTACTGACAAGGGCCTCAGAGAAGACCTGGTCAAAAATATTAAAGCTGAAAAAGAAGACATTACCGAGTATGAAGTAGACCTCAAAACGGCTGAAGAAGCCCTTAAGGCTGATACGATTTGTAAGTTTCAGAAAAAAATTACAGAAAAGAAAAGCAAGATAACACGTCTTGAAACTGAGTTGTCTGATTTAGATTAACGGCAACTTTCAATCAACAAGGGATTAGAAGAACTTAATCCAAGACAGGTAATATTAATATTCCAATGGCCCCCCTTAACATCACCACGGAATTACTGTTCATATTGTTTGCAGTAGCTTTTGTTGCAGGGTTCATCGACACTCTCGCTGGTGGTGGCGGCCTTATTGCTCTCCCTGCTCTTATTATTAGTGGACTGCCTCCTCTTGCAGCACTAGGAACCAACAAACTACAAGGTTCCATGGGCACTGCGACCGCAAGCTACGTCATGCTTAAAACTAAAAAGGTCTATTGGCATAATGTGCGGGAAATTATGTTTTCTGCTTTTCTCGGGTCACTGATGGGGACAATTGCAGTTCAGTTTATTAACACGGGAATTCTGAACTTTGTCATTCCAGTGGTCCTGGTGTTTACATCAATCTATTTTTTGGCCGCACCACAAGTCCACATAGAGAAAAAGAGGTCACGTCTCTCTCAAAACCACTATCAAAAAATAGTTGTCCCCATCATTGGCTGGTACGATGGAATGTTTGGGCCGGGTACCGGCTCTTTTTTTGCCATGTCGGGTGTATCACTTAGAGGGCATGGGTTAATTGATGCAACAGCTATTGCCAAAACACTCAATTTTTCAACGAATATAGCCTCTTTATTTGTATTTTTAATTGCGGGAAAAGTTGTCTGGAGCATTGGTCTTGTAATGATGGCAGGACAGTTTGCGGGCGCATGGGGAGGGGCACGATGCTTATTTAAAATAAACCCCCAATTCCTGCGTTTTTTAGTCGTTGCAATGTGCCTTGGAATGCTTGCTAAATACATTTATGCCATGGGATGGGTTGGATAATATGTGGTATAGCAGTATAACAATTCTGAACAAACAGAAAAGAACTCCAACAATCATACCCAACAGGCAATAAAGGATGATCGATAAAAGCAGAATCCCGGAAGCACTACTCCCCCTTCTTGAAGCAAAACTTCAGGGGAGAATGGAGGAGATACACTTTCCTCCCCCGGTATTTGACTCGATGCAGGGAGATGTCATAGATTTTGATATCGAAAAAGAGTCTTTTACCAACAGATTCCCCATACTAACCGAACATTTAAACCCGTATGGAAACATGCAGGGAGGTATTATTGCAGCTGCAATTGATAATACCATCGGGCCTCTCAGTTTGCTGGTTTCATCTCCAAGTTTCACCCGTTATCTTACAATCAAATACGGGAAAGTTGTCTCTCCGGATCTTGACTATATCACTGTTACAGCTACATTCACTGGAAAAAAGAAACGACAGCTTTTCTTTGAAGCAGTGGTGGAAGATAGCGAAGGTAACAAACTTGCTTCGGCAAAGGCAACGCATTGGGTTATTGACTAATGATTGCCTTGAAAGAGTGACACCCAATCGAATATGAGCATGGCATTATTAATCGCAATTGGGCACTGCTCTTTGTCCGTCAGACACATAACCAGCAACTGAAAAAGGTTCTACGATGAATAGAAAAGAACAATCCTCATTTAAAGCAGTTGAAATTCTTCTGCTATCGTTTTGTCATTTTGTCCACGACGTTTACTCTTCTTTTCTCGCTCCTCTGTTACCGCTACTAATTGAAAAGCTCTCTATTTCCTTGACCCAGGCTGGCTTTCTCTCTGCTGTTATGCAGCTACCTGCTCTGATGAATCCCTTTATTGGAACGCTTGCCGATCGTTCCAATCTTCGATTCTTCGTCATTCTTGCTCCCATGCTCACAGCAATCCCTATGAGCCTGATCGGATTGGCCCCAAGCTACGGGGTTCTCCTGCTCCTGCTCTTTATAGCCGGTATCAGTATTGCCATGTTCCACGTACCAGCTCCTGTAATGGTTGCTAGGTTAGCAGGCTCCAAAAAGGGCCGGGGAATGAGCTTCTTTATGACCGGGGGAGAACTGGCTCGTACGGTTGGGCCATTGACTGCCGTAGGTGCTGTCTCTCTTTTAGGACTTGAAGGCTTCTGGCCAATTATGGTTGTTGGTATCGCTGCATCGGGATGGCTCTTTGTTCGATTTAAAGATATTGATCTCTCCTTTCATAATCGGGCCAAAAAGACCTCGATCACCACTACTTTTTTGGAGATGAAACATATCCTGATACCGCTTACAATTATCCTGCTGGCTCGAAGTTTTATGCATGGTTCCATGACCGCTTTTCTCCCCATTTTTATTCAGGGTGAGAACGGTAGTCTCTGGCTTGGTGGTATGGCGCTGATGCTGTTTGAGGCCGCAGGGGTAGCTGGCATATTAGCAGCCGGATCGCTCAGCGATTACTTTGGGCGCAGGAAAATGCTACTTATCTCCCTTATCGGAGCCCCCATAAGTGTCCTATGCTTTGTTCTTAGTGATGACTGGATCAGGATGGCATCACTCCTCTGTTGCGGCTTTTTCTTACTCTCCACTACCCCTGTTATGCTTGCACTTATCCAGGAACATTCAGGAGACAGTCCAGCTGCCGCGAACGGTATGTTTATGATGATATCCTTTATGGCACGTGCATCCATGGTGGTTGTTATCGGTCTCATTGGTGATCAAAGCGGCTTACAAACTGCCTATCTTTTCAGCGCCTGCGCCGGAGTGATTGGTATCCCATTTATCTTCATGCTACCAAAACAAATCGCCCCCAAACAGGATATCTAAAACAATTCCCTTTAATTTCCGAAAATATGCATTAAAATATAATGTAACGGAAATTAAAATGTGCTTACAAATATCTGGAACTGCCTATGGAATTCAAAGACTATTACACCACCTTAGATATTAATCGTGACGCCACTCAGGATGAAGTAAAACGAGCCTACCGTAAACTTGCCCGTAAATACCATCCTGACATCAACAAGAAAGACACCGCCGAACAACGCTTTAAAGAAATTGGTGAAGCCTACGAAGTTTTACAGGATATCGAAAAACGGGCTGCTTATGACAAATTCGGCAAAGACTGGAAAGCAGGGCAGGACTTCGACCCACCACCTGATTGGGACAATGGTTTTGAGTTTAATGGTGGTGGCTATACGGAGAATGACGCCTCACAGTTCAGTGATTTTTTCGAATCACTTTTTGGTGCACAGGGTGGTCCAGGAGCAGGACAGCATGGCCCTTTCACCGGTCAGCATGCTCGGTATTCCGGAAAGGGTCAGGATCTGCATGCTAAAATCGTAATCCATCTGGAAGACAGCTATAAAGGCAGCAAACAGTCACTTACTCTGCAACGCCCTGCCGTTGATGAATCGGGCCATGTTATCACCCGGCCCCACACTCTTCAGGTTTCCATTCCCAAAGGAATCACCGAAGGACAGCAGATCAGACTTGCCGGACAGGGCGCAGAAGGTATGAGTGGTGGCGTTAATGGTGATCTCTTCCTAGAAGTCGCATTTGCAGCACATGCTCATTTTATCCCAGACAATCGCGATATCACGCTCACACTTCCTATTGCCCCCTGGGAGGCCGCACTTGGTGGCGCAATCCCTGTTCCAACACTTGGTGGAACCGTTGAGCTGAAAATACCGCCAAATTCCCAAACAGGAAAGAAACTACGCCTCAAAGGTCGCGGTCTCTGCTCACAAAAGGCAAAAGGCGATCAATATGTGACACTCGCCATTATGACACCAAAAGCCGTTACAGATAAAGAGACCGAACTCTACAAGCAGATGAAAAAAGAGATGTCTTTTAACCCTCGCAGCCACCTTGGAGTATAACCATGACAACAGAACTCCACTACACAATCATTGATGAGAGCTGCGAATACAGCCTTCGCGAACTCTGTACTGTCTGTAAGGTTCACGCCCAGTTTGTTCAGGAACTGATCGATGAAGGTATTCTCTCACCCGAAGGCCAGAATCCTGGAGAATGGCGATTTGCAGCAGTGGAAATCAGACGAATACAGCTTTCCATCCGCCTTCAGGAAGATCTTCGTATCAATCTTCCCGGTACTGCCCTTGCCCTTGACCTGCTCGATGAAATCGACCAGCTACGGCGCAGCAAATCTCATCTTGAACAATTCTATGCGCTCAATAAACAGAGTTGATAAAAACAGTTATCCTGTGCCGGTGATTGACAAACAGAGGGGCATGACTACTCTTTTGTAACTGTATAATCACTTTCAATTTTCTTCGGAGCTTACAATGAAAACGACACTTTTTATCCCCATATTTTTGATTCTTAGCCTGCTCCTCTCTTCATGTGCCGATGGGCCCAATAAAGCTGGAATGGGTGCCGCCGGTGGTGCTGCAGGTGGTGCACTGATTGGCCAGGCCATTGGCCAAAATACAGAGGCCACCCTGATTGGTCTTGCCATTGGAGGCATGCTTGGTTACATGATTGGTAATGAAATGGACAAGTTCGACAAGCAACAGCTCAACCGCGTTTATGAGCAAGGTACTTCAGGACAGACGAATTCCTGGCGTAATCCCGATTCAGGCAACCAGTATCAGGTTACCCCGCAGGCAGCGACATATCCCAATCCATCCACGAATCAGCCCTGTAGACAGGCTGAAATCCAGACCCTTATTGACGGCAAAACTGAAACGGCATACAGCACGGCATGTCGTGACAGTAACGGCCGCTGGCAGCTAAAGAACTGATTGATATGCAGAAAGGCAGTATTACAGTAGTTACGGCTCAGCATATGCACCTCGTAGATATCACCAGCGAGGTACAGCAGCAAATTACCCAGACAGGGGTTGAAGAGGGGATCTGTTATCTTTTCAACCCTCATACCACAGCAGGACTCACCATCAATGAAGGCGCCGACCCGGATGTACGAACGGATATCATAAAGGGCTTGAAAGAGATTGTCCCACTCGACTATCCGTTTCAACACATGGAAGGAAATTCTCCATCTCATATTATGGCCTCTTTAATGGGAGCATCACTCACCCTGATGGTCAGCAATGGTTTACTACAACTCGGAACCTGGCAAGCACTGTACTTCTGTGAATTTGACGGTCCACGTACCAGAAATATTCACTGGAAGCTGCTCACAACCAACTAACACTTTTTCAATCAAATCCCATGGAAAATGATCCCCATCAGATGTGCTTTGGCCTGAACACTGAGCTTGACCGCGAATCTATCACTATTTTTTTACAGCTTATGGGAAGACCAGCACTTGCAAAAACTCTGGCTGACCGATTATCTAGTGAAGACATTCAAGATGTAGTACATTATTTCACTGGCGTTCTGAAATTACATCTGAGCGAAGATGAATACCATGAACTGTTTCTCTTAGAACAGTCCCCCCATCCTCATAAATAACGTTAAGAGCTCATTATGGCACACGACATTCTCTACGACCTCCGCAGTTTCATTGAACTACTGCGCCGTGAAAATCAGCTTCTGGTAATTGATGAAGAAGTTGACCCAAATCTTGAAATTGCTGAAATCCATCGCCGTGTCATAGAACGCAAAGGGCCGGCACTTCTATTCACTAAGGTGAAGGGAAGTTCTTTTCCAGTGGTTACCAATCTCTTCGGAACGGCAAAACGACTGGAACTCGCCTTTGGCTCACGTCCGCAAAAGTTTGTTCAGGATCTTGTAAATCTCACCGAATCAATAATGCCGCTCAAGGCCAAAAAACTCTGGGATAACCGGAATTTCTTTATGGATGGCCTTAAGATTGGCCTCAAAGAGAAAAAGTACGGACCCATCCTTGAGAACTGTCAGCTCCCCCCACGTTTAAGCAGCCTTCCCATGCTTACATCTTGGCACAGTGACGGAGGAGCATTCGTGACACTGCCCCTGGTGTATACAGAGCATCCAGGCGGCAAAGGTCATAATCTTGGTATGTATCGTATTCAGCGTCATGACGAGACCACAACGGGTATTCACTGGCAGATACACAAGGGTGGAGGCTACCATTACCACGAGGCCGAAAAGCTGAACCAGCCATTGCCGATGACACTGTATATTGGTGGCCCGCCTGCCCTGATGCTGTCGGCCATCGCCCCCTTGCCTGAAGATATCCCAGAACTCATGCTTACCTCTCTGTTAATAGGTAAAAAACTCGACATGACGCCTGACCCGAAAGGTGGTCATCGGCTTGTTGCCAATGCTGAATTTGCAGTTCGTGGTATTGTACCACCTCATTTAAGGAAACCTGAAGGGCCTTTTGGGGACCATTACGGGTACAACTCATTGCAGCATGACTACCCAGTATTCCAGGCCTCTCATCTGTATCATCGAAACAATGCTATCTATCCTGCAACCATTGTTGGCCGCCCCAAACAGGAAGATTATTTTATAGGCGATTTTCTTCAGGATCTTCTTTCACCTCTTTTTCCACTGGTGATGAAAGGGGTGCGTGAATTAAAGACATTTGGTGAAACCGGATTCCACTGTCTTGCCGCTGCCAGAGTCGCCGACCGTTATCCCCGTGAAGCCTTTGCCTGTGGTCTGCGGGTACTTGGTGAAGGGCAACTCTCTCTTACAAAGTTCCTGATACTTACCGATGGTGATCTGGATATTACAGACTTCCCTAAACTCTGGGTCCATGTACTTGAGCGCATCAAATGGGATAGGGATCTCTTTGTCTTTGCCAATGTATCACAGGATACTCTGGATTACACAGGGCCTTCAGTCAATAAAGGCTCAAAAGCTATGATGATGGGGCTGGGCAAAGAGAAAAGACGTGAGTTGCCAACGGAGTTTTCAGGAAACAGCCCCGAACATTGCCAAAAGGTGAAGGCCTACCTTCCGGGAACACTTGTTCTCCAGACTTCCGGGTACGAGCAAGAACCGGACCTTGCCGAGCGTATCGCAAAAGACCCTGCACTCAGTGACTGGCCGGCAATTCTACTTGTAGATAACTGCGAAGAAGCCACCTGCTCAGTGCAGGAATTTCTTTGGACGTTTTTCACCAGATTTGAACCAGCTGCTGATATCCATGGTGCAGCAAGCAGTGTACAGCGATTCCATGTGGGACTCACACCACCAATCGTATTCGATTGCCGCCTCAAACCCTGGTATACTGATGTGCTCGAAGTTGATGAGGCCACTCGAAAGCTTGTGGATTCCCGTATTGATATACTGCTGCCCCCGAATCTCCGCTAAAAATGGATATTAAGCCGATTCGGTTACAAAAATTTCTTGCCATGGCAGGTATTGCCTCGCGTAGAAAAGCAGAAGAGTATATCAGTGCCGGTCGTATCCAGGTTGATGGCAAAGTCACCACTGAGATGGGCCAGAAAATTCAGCCCGGCATCAATACAATACTTTTTGATAACCACAAAGTAGAGACAAAAGAAAAACTGATATACATACTCCTTAACAAACCAAAGGGCTATGTCACAACACTCTCTGACCCCCAGGGACGTCCTATAGTTACCGCACTATTACACGGGATAGAAGAAAGGGTATTCCCAGTTGGAAGACTTGATCTCGACACCGAAGGGGCTCTTTTGCTTACCAACGACGGTGAACTAGCACAAAATATTCTGCACCCTAAATATGAGGTACATAAAACCTACGAGGCGCAGGTAAAAGGCTTACCCTCCAGCCAAGCAATACAATCTCTGGAAAAGGGGATTTTACTTGAGGAAAAGAAAACCGCACCGGCTAAACTGCAAATTATACGTAAAAGCAAACGAAAATCAGTTATTATCATCACCATTCATGAAGGAAGAAAACGGCAGGTAAAAAAGATGTTTCAGGCCATAGGTCATCCGGTGCAATCCCTCAAACGGCTAGCCTATGGCAAACTTGGACTTGATAATTTACCCGTTGGTAAATTCAGGATACTCAGGAAAAATGACATAAAAAGGATTTTTTTAAAAAAAAACCCTTTACAAACAAAAAAATAGCTGATTAAATTTGAATAGTTATCTGCTAGAATAATAGATATACCGAACCAAGGGGTGCAATTTAATTGTCTCCAAAGTCTTTTTGCAAAGAATTTTGATTACAATTTACACTTATTAATCTTTTTTTATATTCTGGACGCTGCAAACACTGCAATGTTCACTTGAATGCACAGGAGCCAGGCATGAACAAATCTGAGTTAATTGAAGCATTGTCCCAGGACATCGACCTGCCACACAGGGAAGCTGCGGCAATTACAAATACCATTATCGAAACCATGACCGAAGCACTGGCTAAAGGTGACAGTATTGAGATCAGAGGTTTTGGTAGTTTTGTCATTAAGACTTACGGTTCCTATGAAGGGCGCAATCCAAAAACTGGTGAAAAAATCAAAGTAAGACCTAAAAAACTTCCCTTCTTCAAGGTTGGAAAGGATTTGCGTGAACAGGTAAATGAAGGCAAGTAAAACCTGCCCTATCCCTCCTGAACAATTCCCCCTACAAGGTCATATATTTGTGCTTCGGTGATTCGTACTTGTACGATATCACCGGGGTTTGCTGTGCCATCATTTATATACACAATACCGTCAATATCAGGCGCCTGATACACTGTTCGCCCTTCCAATAAAAGATCAGTCTCTCGACTGAGTCCTTCCACAAGCACTGGAATTGTCTGTCCTATATATTTTTGCAGTATCTCTTTAGAGATATCTGCCTGCAGGGCAAGTATTTTCTGCATTCTTTGCTGTTTTACTTCTTCAGCAACCTGTGCCTCAAAAAACTCAGAACGCGCCCCTTCTTCATTGGTGTAGGAGAACACTCCCACATGATCAATTCTGTACTGTCGTAAAAAATTCTCCATCTGCTCAATATCTTGGACCGTTTCTCCTGGAAATCCTACCATCATCGTGGTTCTGAGAGCAATATCCGGAACAGCAGTACGTATCCTGTCTATAAATTCACAAAGGTCATCATACCCGTATCGGCGATGCATCTGTTTCAGAATAGTATCCGATACATGCTGAAAAGGAATATCCATATAGGGTACTATTCTCGGTTCGCTTTCCATAAGCTGATAGAGCTCTGCCGTAACTCCTGTCGGATAGAGATACATAAGGCGTAGCCATGGAAATGTTGTCTCACGTAAGATACTAGAAAGTAGACTAATAAGATTGCTCTGATCATCCAAATCATTGCCATAGGCAGTGAGATCCTGAGCAATAAGCGATATTTCTTTCACACCGTTTGACTCCAGGTGCTGCAGTTCCATTATGATATCTGAAATATCCCGCGAACGTAGATCTCCTCTGATTGAAGGAATCATACAATAGGTACAACGATTATTACACCCTTCTGTTATTTTGACAGAACTCCTGAAAAATGGGGTGGAAAGTGTACGAGGCAGATCAGCATTCATTAAAAAGCGGTCGGGACAGTATGATTTTTCAGTCTGTTTTCCATCGAGTAATTTTTGCAGAAGCATTGCGATATCAGGCACACCTTCGGTACCCACAAAAAGGTCGACTTCCCGCATATCAGTTGCAAGGGCATCCGCATAGCGCTGTACAAGGCAACCCGTGACAACAAGTAGTTTCTCCGGATCATCATCCTTGTACTGTCCCATCTCAAGAATAACTTCAACCGCTTCTTCAACGGCAGGTTGAATAAACCCGCAGGTATTAACAATAAGTACATCAGCGACGGCCGGATCGTCCGTAAGGTCCCAGCCATTCGCCTGAAGTATACCAAGCATAACCTCGGAATCAACAAGATTTTTAGCACATCCAAGGCTTACAAGATGGAAACTAGCCATAACTCAGACCTCCTTAAAAGTTGACAATGCTACTATTGAATTCATAAGCTGCTTAATCTGCGCCTTTCCCTTTCTCTTAAATACCTTGCCGCCATATCCTGGCTTCCAGTCATCTTTCCATAGCTCATCCGATGCCAGAAAAAGAGCTGCAAAATCAATTTTTCTAAACGCTGCCACGGCGCAGAGGGCTGAATATTCCATATCCACAGCTCCTATATCATATTTTTCGGCCAGTGCCTGAAGCATCTTTCTTGATTCTCTAAAAGGAGCGTCCGTTGACCAGAAAGGTGTTGCCTCCTTCACATCAAATTCAGATTGCATATTGACCAGATAGCGGGAAGATGGGTTGGAAAAGTCCTGATCAGTATAATAGCGAGATGTGCCTTCACCGGAATAAGCAACTCCCCCAAGAACTGAATCTCCAACACGTAAATCAGGGCTGACAGCGCCGCACCATCCAGCCATAATTATTTTAGTCGCACCAAGCGCTATAAGCTTCTCAAAAACCATTGTAGCCATGGGCGCACCAACGGCAGGACCTGCAACAAAATAGTCATTATCAGTGCTCACCACTAGTCCGGAATGGAATAGGAAGCGCTGGTCACCACCGCGATCAACAAGTGTCTGCAAAGCAAACCTTGCCTCCGTTGGATTCACAAATAAAATACCGCATGATGGAATACTTCTTTCTGTTGCGGCACGTTCTGGATGAATAATAATATCGTCTTTCATTGCAGCCTATAGGTAAACTTGAGTGTTATTTAAACGCAAAAAGGCTGCAGATTACTCTGCAGCCTTTTAAAACTCAATGATTTGTTCGTTCCAGCCTAGCAACAAACAAATCAAACTGAAACTAAATTAGCCAATCAAAGGATTTGCATAAAGAAGGATCAGAGAAACAACCAGTCCGTAAATAGCACAGGATTCAGCAAGAGCCATACCGAGGATCATGAAAACCATCAATTTAGGCTGTACTTCTGGGTTACGAGCAAGACCCATGGTAGCGCCCTGTCCAACATTACCGATACCAATACCAGCACCAAGTCCAGCAAGTCCAATTGAAAGTCCAGCACCAATACAAACAAGTCCGAGCATCAAAGCATTTGATTCCATTGTAATTCTCCTAAAAAAGTTTTTTTGTTTTGGCCTTCTTCTTAATACTATATAAAAATTTATTACTTATACATTTACTTCTTTACTGTCCACTCTAAATCAATGGGCATGCTCATTAGACTGACCGAAGTAAACAACGGTGAGCAGAACAAAAACCATGGCCTGAACCAGAGATACCAGTACACCAAGAAGCATAATTGGCAGTGGGGCAAAATACGCACCGGCCAGCATAAAGAGGATTCCAAGAAGGGTCTCTTTAGCCATGATGTTACCGAAAAGACGAATAGAGAGTGAGAGCAGACGAGCAATATTACTGATAAGCTCGATGGGCAGCATCAAAGGAATCAGAACCGGGATGGGTCCAAGAAAGTGTTTGATATAGCCCATACCATGGGCACGAATACCGATGGCATGATGTGTTACCCAGACAATGATGGTCAGTGCCAAGGTGGTATTAATAGATGAAGTCGGAGACATAAAACCGGGGATAAGACCAATAAGGTTACCCACAGCAATGTAGAGTGCAAAGGTGGAAATCATTGGGAAAAGCTTCTCGGTGAGTTCACTTCCCATATTGTCATTAAAAAAGTCGTACATTCCACCAATAAGTAGTTCCCAGAAATTCTGCCCCTTACCAGGGATCATCTCAATATTACTGAGGGTCAACTTACCAACCACTACCAGAAATATCATAACAAACCATGTATAGGTCATATACGGTTCACATAATTTTTCCAGAAATGTATTACCAATAGGACCATGTGGAATCGGCAGCCCTAATTTCTCCAAAATAAGTGAAATAAATAGTATCGGATGTTCCATAACTCTCCCTCTTACCCTTTCCTTCTAAAAAAGTAGCGTCCTGCCACACTGAGCGTCGTCAGAATAATGGCAAAAACTACAGTTGATAGCCCCAGAAGCAACCCAATCACATCAGCCTTACCGCTCCGTACAAAGAACAGCAGGATCACAGCGATTACAGCCAACCGGAGCCAAAATTTAACAATATAAACAGACTTCCCACTCTGTTTCTTTTCCTTTTCCTCTCCCTCCTTTGGAGGTTCGAAGGTTTTCAGAAAAGAATCAATATCTCTGTGCCCTGAAAAAAAACTCGCTATGGCAATTACTCCGCCAACAAGCACAGACTGGGCAAAAGACCATGACATAATCGGCCACGATCCACCTGCCAGTACCACTAGGACCCCGATACTTACTAGCTGTACCTGTTTTAGAGAAATATCAAGCACAGCCAATCAACCTTCCAGGTCCTCGTCCTTTGTTTTCGCCGCCGGTGTGCGTAAAATATCAAAGAGACTTTTAAAGCCGGCGAATATCCCAAAGGCCAAACCAATAAATGTGAACCAGGGTGAAGTACGTCCATCAAAGAAATGTTCATCCAGATAGATACCGCCCCCAAGGCCAATAAAAATTGCGGCCACAAAAGTAAAACCAATATGTCCGTAATTACCGAGCAGGTCAACCATTTCGGTACTTAATTTTTTAGCCATTTTTATCACCACCTTCTAGTCGTCTGAAAACTCTGTGGCAATCGATCAAATTTGTTATCATGCCTACCCGCCAAAGTCAACGAATTTTTTACTTTTAAGCCAATTTTTTGAATGACCATTCAGTCATTTTTATGCATTTTTCGAGGTCTTCTTGGCTATGTGCAGCCGATACAAAAGCAACCTCAAATTGAGACGGAGCAAGGTAAATACCCTCACTTAACATTTGTCTGTAATGTACTCCGTAACGATCTGCATCTGATTTCATGGCTGAATTAAAATCTGTCACCGGACTCTCTGTAAAAAATCCTGTCATAAGTGAACCTACCCGATTTAATGTAACAGGAATCCCCGCAGTTTCTGCTGCTTTGTTTAACCCGTCCGCCAAAAATTCTGCTTTTTCATTAAGCTCTTTATAAAACTCACCTTCACGCAGGAGCTTCAAGTTTGCAATTCCTGCTGCCATGGCCAGAGGATTCCCGGAAAGTGTCCCGGCCTGATAAACTGGTCCATCCGGGGCAACCATATCCATAATCTCAGCCTTTCCACCGTAGGCTCCCACGGGTAATCCACCACCGATAATTTTGCCAAGACACGTAAGATCAGGCATAATATTGTATAATTCCTGCGCGCCACCGTAGGCAAGACGGAATCCAGTAATCACCTCATCAAAAATAAGGACAATACCAAGCTCTTCCGTGAGGGCCCGTAATTTCTGTAAAAAAGTTTTTGAGGGAGGAACACATCCCATATTACCAGCAACCGGTTCCACAATAACACAGGCAATCATATCCGCCTTAGCCCTTAGAGTTTGTTCAAGCACTTCCTCATCATTATAAGGGATGGAGATCGTATTTTTCACAATATCTTCAGGGACCCCAGGACTCCCTGGAATACCAAGTGTAATGACTCCGGATCCCGCCTTAATAAGAAATGAATCAGCATGTCCATGATAGCAGCCATCAAATTTTACAATAACATCTTTTCCGGTATACCCTCTGGCAAGCCGGACAGCACTCATGGTCGCCTCGGTACCTGAGTTCACGAACCGAACCTTCTCCACCGAGGGGACTGCTTCAACCACCATGGAAGCCAATGCCATCTCTTTTGTGGTAGGAGCTCCAAACGAGGTGGAATCCCCTGCTGCTTCAATTACCGCATCAACTATTTCCTGTGGTGCATGACCATGAATCATTGGGCCCCACGAGCAGACGAAATCGAGGTACTCATTTCCATCGACATCATACAACTTGGACCCCTTGGCCTTTTGGATAAAAACTGGATCACACCCAACGGAACGACAGGCCCTGACAGGACTGTTAACACCACCAGGAATCACCTTTTTGGCCATCTCAAACATTTTTCCAGAAACAGTTGTGTTCATTTCAACTCCCTTGTATTTGTGTCATTAACAGCCTCGTCACATTCCTGAGAGGATGCTCACTTATAAAGAAATAGTGGAACATACCACGACTCTGATTAATACCTTATAATTTTTTTTCATGTTCTTTGAAAAGAATCTCCGACAGAATTCCTCATACTCAAACAGAACTGTGATATCCCGAATAGTAGAAAGCTATGAAACAACTTCAAGCTTGACCTTTTTCGTTTTATACACATTGTATGCATGAAACATGCTGTAAAGTGGCCCTGATTCTGCTCATATTTTTCTTGTCATGGAAAACGGCAAAGGGTACATTGCAGTAACCAAATGAATAACGTCTGTCTTCCTATTTAAAACTAAAGACAGTTAAAGATCCCATTAAGATTGGAGAAATACCATGGCCAGCGATAAAATAAATGATGTCAGCGATGCTGACTTTG
The DNA here is from genome assembly GCA_964505715.1 of uncultured Desulfocapsa sp. Taxonomy (GTDB): domain Bacteria; phylum Desulfobacterota; class Desulfobulbia; order Desulfobulbales; family Desulfocapsaceae; genus Desulfocapsa. The sequence continues at coordinate 29,461 of CAZDJE010000002.1, forward strand.
CATCGATAACAGGTTCCGACACCCCTTGTCTTGTGGATTTTTGGGCCCCTTGGTGCGGTCCATGTAAGGCTATCGGCCCCGTTGTAGAAGCGCTTGCCGACGAATATGCCGGAAAAGTAACCATCGTTAAGATGAATGTTGACGACAACCCTGAAACTCCAGGAAAATTTGGTATTCGGGCCATTCCGACTCTTATTCTCTTTAAGAGTGGTGAAAAAGTTGACCAGGTTACCGGAGCTGTTGGCAAAGCTCAGCTTATCGAGCTTATTGAAAAAGCTTTATAAAAAAACAGTCAGGCTTTTCACATATTTGTTAGTGCAGAGCCTGACCAGTACTCCTATTCACATCGTTGCACTCCATGGATAAAACTCATTTTCAACTGATTATTTTAGGTGCTGGTCCCGCTGGACTTACAGCAGGGCTCTACGCAGCGCGAGCCAGAATGAACCACCTCCTTATAGAAAAGGGTGCCGAAGGCGGACAGGTTCTTCTCACCGACTGGATCGATAATTACCCTGGCTTTCCCGACGGTATATCCGGGTTTGAACTGTCCGAGAAAATGGCTGCCCATGCCAAGCGCTTTGAACTTAACTCGATGTTTGGCAATGTCCTCTCCATGGACCTTACGGAACCGATTAAACGTCTGGTGCTCGAAGATGGTCCTGATCTTACCTGTGACACTCTGATCATCTGTAGCGGAGCTCACCCGCGTCCCCTTGAAATTCCCGGTGAAAAGGAATTAATCGGAAAGGGCGTTTCCTACTGTGCAACCTGCGATGCTCCTTTCTACCGTAATATGCATGTTGCAGTTGTTGGCGGAGGAAATACTGCCGTCCAGGAAGCATCTCATCTGACTAAATTTGCCAGTAAAGTGACACTTATCCATCGTCGTGATGAGTTGCGGGCCACCAAAATACTTCAGGAAAAAGCATTTGCCAATCCAAAGCTTGAATTTATCTGGAACAGCACCGCAACAAAAGTTCATGGAACAGATGGTGTTGAAGCACTCCATCTCCGTAATACTGATGGAGAGGAATCTGTACTTAAAGTGGATGGTGTATTTGTCCTTATAGGAGTGTTACCCAACAACGAAATGCTGCCGCTTGACCTGTTACAAGCCGATGACGGAGGCTTTATTCCCACCGACATTGAGACCAGAACCGCCGTACCCGGTGTTATGGCAGCAGGAGATATCCGCAGCAAAGAAGTACGACAGGTAATTAATGCGGCAGGAGAAGGTGCAACTGCTGTACTTGCTGCCGAACAGTATCTCACCAATCTTAGCTGAGCCCAATTATAATGCCCCGTTCCTATCAATTTCATATCTTTTCGTCACCTGGTAAAAGCCCTCTTAGCCTTATCCTTATTGGTGCACTGCTATTTGCACTTGGAGGCTGTGCTCAAATCAATGCTCTTTTTGGCGATGGTGAAGAGGATGAAAAAGAGGTTCGTCTTTCCGCGCAGACTCTAGCGGGTAAAGCAATGGATGAATTTTCAAGGGCTCGCTATTACAAGGCGCGAAAAGCTTTTGACGAGATTCTGGATTACTACCCCTTCAGCCCTGAGGCCATGCTTGCACAGCTAAAAGGAGCGGACAGCAACTACTATCTTGAGAATTACCAGGAGGCGCTTATGCTCTATCATGAGTTTGAAGAGCGCCACCCCACCAATGAAGCTATCCCCTACGTTATGTATCAGATTGCAATGTGCCATTATCAGCAGATTGACCGTATTGATCGTGACACAAGTGGAGCGGAAAACGCCATTAAAGAATTCTCAAAACTTCTTCGTGCCTTCCCGAATTCCCCCTATAAAAATGAAGCCAAGGGCAGAATCCGAGCCGCGAATGAATTCATGGTAAACCATGAGTATTTCGTTGTTGAGTTCTATCTCAGAACCGAGAAATACGAAGAGGCGCAAGCCCGACTGCAATATTTAACAAGCACCTATCCCGACGCAACCATTACACCTAAAGCCACCAAATTACTTAAACGCCTTGAAGACGGTGACCCTCCGGGATTCAATCTTTCATCCTGGTTTAAAGACACTCTTCTTCCGGACTGGAAAATGTTTAGCTCCGATGAGGATGGACCCGTCACGGCTCCACCCTCAAAGCAATAAGGATTTAGCCTTTACTCAAAGCTAACACCTTTTCCAGCAAACTGGATATGCTCCGCGCTTTTGTGAACCGGAGCAATCGCATGTACGCCACCGCATTCAGGGCACTTCCCCACGAATGTGGTAAGAGTAAAGGGTGCATTGCATCCCTGACAGGTCGTCTCATACCCGCCACCATCTATTAAATTATCTTTCACAGTGCCGTCATGGGCATTGTATACAAATTCCACTAGATCACGTCCTGTGGAAAATGGACCACCCTGTGATCCGTGTTTGTCGGCCGAACCGCAACTGGGACATCCTGGCATTGAATCTCTCCTTTTTTTCTTTTGGTAGCAATAGCTCACCAGTAGCTCATCTCCATCCGTTTTGCCATTGCCGCATAGAAAAAATTATTGCGTCAAGGGCAAAACAGACGGATATAAACCACTGGTAAACTATTTCAGTATGATGGTTTTCTAAAAACCAAAATATTATTTGATGAGAGTGACCTCAAAGATCAGATCTTACCGTTGAGACACGTTCTCATTCGAGAATGATAAGCACGAGGGGCACAAAAATAAATGGAAAGAAACTATTTTTGTAATTTTTGTTTTTTCTTTAAGGTGACAAGATAGAGATGATCTACTTTGCTTCGAGCCCAGGGCGTCTTACGGAGGAACTTCAGAGAAGACTTTACGGAAGGATTGTTATTGAAACACTTGATTGGTATCCATAATCCCAGTTTTTCCCAGCCATACCACTCTACAAGGGTAGTTATAATTTCCTGAAGTGTTACCCCGTGCATTGGGTTATTAGGCTGTTGCTCACCCACGGGAGGACACCAGAGAATAAAAATAGCCAGGAACTTTGGCTTCAAAATTCATTTCAGCACCCGTAAAGGGATGCACCAATGTAAGAGAAGCTGCATGAAGGGTTAGTCGTTTAATGTCCTTATCTTTGGCGCCATATTTTTTATCACCACAGATGGGATGACCTTTTTCGGCAAAGTGAACACGTATCTGATTCTTTCGCCCGGTCAGCAGATTTACCTCAAGAAGAGAACGTTTTGCCGTTTCCTGCAAAACCTTATATCCTGTTCTGGCAAGCTTTCCCTTCTCAGGATCTTTTACAGAATACATCTTATGAATACTGTTTTCGGTAAGATAGGAGCTGATTATCCCCTCTTTATCAGAGAGTACCCCGTTGATTACCGCAAAATAAGTTTTTGAAAATGTCTGCCACTGTTCTTGAAGAATACGCTTTGCCTTTTCATTTTTTGCAAAAACGATAACCCCCGACGTATCCTTATCGAGACGGTGGACTATAAATATGCGACTACTTGATTTTTTAAGACCCTTGCGAACATAGTCCGTCAGCTTATAGTAGGCTGTGTTTTCCTTGTCTTTTCCATCGCTTACCGTAAGCAGACCATGTCGTTTATTTACGACCAGAATATCATGATCTTCATAGAGCACAGGAACTCCCTTTGGCTGAAATCTTTCGGGAGGACTTTTGAATTTTTTTCGATTTTGCAAGCTGTTCACATCTCTTTTCAGAATTTCACCATGGCGGCGGAGTTACCTTGCGCCGTTTTATTTGAGCAGCAAACCCGGCCAAAAAGCTATCCAGCTGATTGGCAAAAGCTTGCCTGTCCCCTTTGTTCAATGCAGGCGGTCCTCCAGTATCAATGCCATCGGCCCGCAATCCATCCATGAAATTTCTCATACTGAGCCTGGAACCAATAGTATCAACGCTATATAACTCACCACGAGGGTTCAGGGAATGCCCGCCTTTTTCAATAACATCAGCTGCTAAAGGAATATCTGCAGTAACCACCAGATCGCCAGGTTCAAGTCTTTTGACAATTTCATTGTCTGCAACATCAGCTCCTGCCCCCACCTTCACAAATGCAATATGTGGCGAAACAGGTATGGGAACATGCTGATTTGCGACAAGAATCGTCTCGATCCCTGTACGCGCCGCGGCCTTAAACAGGATCTCTTTAATCACCACCGGACAGGCATCGGCATCAACCCATACTTTCATTGAATCTTAACAATATCAAGTGACAATTTTCTTCTCTGCCTCGGCAAATGCTTCTGAAACCGGTGAAACTTCCATGGCCCGGACCGGACAAATGGGCACACAGAGTGAACAACCGGTACACTTATCAGCATCAAAAACAACCTCCATAGAGGGTCTTTTTATAAAGAGGGCGCCAACCGGACAAATACCGGTACATGCTCCGCATTGAAAACATTTTTCATCGTCACGATTAATTGCAGCAGCCAGCCGTTCAGCTTTCACACCAAAGGATTTTAAATAATCCAACCCTGTTTGAACTCTATCCTGCGGGCCCTTTAACTCTAGGATCATAACTCCCTCACGCTGAGGAAGAATATCCGCCTTCAGGATGTTAAACTCCACATCATACTGTTTAACCAGTTGATAAATAATAGGTTCGCTGCTGGTTTCCTTGGGAAACCGTAATATATAAATTCGTGTTGCCATGTTATGCCTCTATCGTATTGCCTAAAGTTCCCTTTAGACAGTTATCCAGTTTGTTACTTTCTTCATCAACTCCTCTACGGGAGCATCGGTATCCAGATTCAACACTTGCTCAAAATCCTTTACGGGTTGAAAACGTTTTTTCTGAGAAAGATATACTTTCCAGTTTCCATCGGATACGGCATTAGGATCCGATGCACGTATTTCTAAACGGCTGCGGACAACTTTTTCCGCACAAAAGCAGTGTACAAAAACAATTCGTATTTCACTTGCGAAATGTTTGCGCAGCAACTCCCGTTCGTCAAAGGATTGATAGGAACCATCGAGCACAACACAAGCTTTTTTATCATCGTTAAAATGTTGGGCAGCATATTCAATTAAAGCATCATAGGTACGCCGGCTGAACTCGGGCGAATATATTCCCTGATCCAGTTCTTCCTGTTGATCTGATACAGAAGAGAGTCCTGCCAGTTCCTTGCGCACCTTATCGGAATTATAGTATTGCAGACCATAATGGCTTGCCCAGGCAGAAGCAAGATAACTCTTCCCCATGGCAATCATGCCGAAAAAAACGACAAGCTGATTTTCAGGCTGTGGCATACTGTTCTGCAAGAAGAAAATGTTTCTTCGCCTGCTGGATCAGGGCAAGCTTGGCCTTTTCGTCCACTGCCGGATCACTTGCTGTAAATAGAGCAATTTTAGCGCGTACATAGGTTCGATAACACTTGTAAAAATTCAGCATACCCAGAAGTCCAGGATCAGCAGATTTTGCCACAAACTGTTCAATAAAGTAGTTTGAAAGCTCAGTATCACCATGAAAGTCCAGGTCCATGGCCAGGAAAGCAACATCTGCTGCCACATCAGTATAGCGGAAACGCTCGTTAAACTCTATACAGTCAAAAATATACACAGGTTCAGAGAGACAGATATTAGCCGAGTGCATATCACCGTGACAATCTCTGATTTTCCCTTCATCCATACGTTCCTGAAAGCGGTCAGTATGGCTCAGAAATTCCTTTGAGTACGCTACAATCGTATCAAACTGGGCCCTAGTAACCGCCCCCTGATCAACAAAGCCCTCGGTCTGCTCAAAATTCTCAAGAACATTTACCGCAACCGAGTCCGCCTTGCCAAAGTTTTTAATCTCGCCATCACCTGCCGCATCTTTATAAAAAGGCACCAGTTGATCAATAATCGAATCAAGATGCTCTCTTGTCAGCTCACCTCGCGCCATGACCCTTCCCATCATCTGCTCTTCTGGCATCCGTGCCATTCTGATGCCATACTCAACAACCTCGCCATCACCATTCAGGCAAAAACTCTGCCCATCTTTATTAATGGTCACCAGCTCTTCGTAGAGATTGGGACAGAGTCTGCGGTTTAATTGCAGTTCCTGCTCACAGTAATATTTTCTTTTTTCGAGTGTGGAAAAATTTAAAAAGCCAAAATCAACGGGTTTTTTCCATTTATATACGTAATCTCCTGCAAGCAAAACAAAAGAAATATGGGTCTGCAGCAGCTGTACATCTGCTGCCCCGTGTGAATAACTGTTTTCCTGCTGCAAAAATTGAATATAAGAGGGAAGTGTTACATCACTCATCAAAAACTCCTTAAAATATAATATTATATGGTCCGAAACTTTACCTTCGTTTAGTATCGTGATACCTTAAACTTTTCACATTCAACTTTCCACTTTAAAGTAGTGTTTATGAATCAGGACAGCATACAAAAACTTCTCCAAGACGTGCAGCAGAGAGATTGCTCCGTAGAACAGGCCATGCACAAACTCCGCCATTTACCGGGACAGTCGATCAAAGATGCCTGCATCGACCATCATCGAAGCCTGAGAACCGGCATCCCTGAGGTCATTTATGGAGAATCAAAAAGTGGCGAGCAGATCAGTGCCATTGCAGAAACATTCCTGCAGCAGCAATCTCTCTTTCTGGCTACCCGCGTTGATTCTGAAAAAGCATCTTTGATTACCGGGAATTTTCCAGAAATCACCTATCACAGCCAGGCCCGAATGCTTTCCTGTAATGTACAAGAGCCCGAGCCGGGGCGTGTACGCGGCAATATTGTCATTCTCTGCGCCGGAACATCTGATATTCCGGTGGCTGAAGAGGCAAAAGTTACCGCCACAGCCCTTGGAAATCCTGTCAGCACCCATTATGATGCAGGTGTTGCAGGACTGCATCGTCTGTTTGCCCAGCAGGAAGCCATTTCTGCTGCGTCTGTAATTATTGTCGTTGCCGGAATGGAAGGGGCTCTCCCAAGTGTGGTAAGCGGGATGTGCAGTTGCCCCGTTGTCGCGGTCCCGACGTCCATAGGATATGGAACCAGTTTTGGGGGAATTACTGCTCTGCTTGGGATGCTTAACAGCTGTGCCCCTGGTCTTGCTGTCGTGAATATTGACAACGGTTTTGGGGCCGCCTGCCATGCCTCTGCCATTAACAGAAAAAATGGCTCTGAAACCTTGCAAGATTCGGGCAGTACAGTATAATATTTTTGCCTTAATCCAATTAAACCATCTTCTAACACTGATGAACAGTAAGTAAGCCAGTATAAGTAGCTTATCAGAATATTTTCTTTGAGAAAAATAAGAGATGATTCTGCAATCTACTAAAATCAATCGGTACTATTTTTCTTCTAGGAATCTGAATGAATACATCATTAAAGTTGAAACTCTCAGCGCTTATTTTTGTGATCGCGCTCTCCATTGTCACTATTATTCCTTCTTTTTACGACTCCACCCCTGACTGGTGGCAGAAGTATATGGCTCCGGAAGGCTTACGTCTTGGGCTAGATCTTCAGGGTGGAATGCATCTTGTCCTTAGAGTCAATCTAGACAAAGCTGAAGAAGACTCTCTTGAGATTGCAGCCAATGAACTCAAAGATCTCCTGAAAGAACAAGGTATTAGTGCAGTCCGTACAAAATCAGACACGGGAGTTGTTCTTTTCACCCTTCCTAACTCCGGTGCTGTCGACACTGTGAATAAGGTCGTGAAGGACAGTTTTCCTGAGATAAATATTAAGGTCGATGCCAAGGAAGGCTCATTCCCAAAAATTACAGTCACTCTTAAGCAAAGTGAAATTGACTTTATCCGAACCCATGCGGTGGAACAGTCCCTTGAGATCATCAGAAACCGTATTGACCAGTTTGGTGTGGCGGAACCGGTTATAATCAGACAGGGTGAGGCGGAGATTGTAGTTCAGCTTCCAGGTGTCAAAGACCCAAAACGTGCACTGAAACTCCTTGGAGACACAGCTCAGCTCGAGTTTAAGAGGGTAGCAGATGCTGCAGGAATCAACATATCTCTCCTCGCCGAAGAATCCCGTACAGCAGGGCAGTGGGATGGCACCTGGTCTAGCCATGAAGAACTGGCTAAACTCAACCGGGCACTGCAGAACAGGCTTCCTGAAAACAGTAAAATATATATCGAAAAAGAGGTGGACACCACCACCGGAAAAGAGATTATTCGCCCCATACTTCTTGACCAGCAGATTATGATGACCGGAGAAATGGTCAAAAATGCGCAGGTAAGAATATCAAACCAATTTAACGAGCCCTATGTGTCTATTGATTTTACTTCCAAGGGGGGCAGGGTCTTTGCCAAACTCACGGAAGAAAACGTAGGAAAACGAATGGCCATTGTACTTGATGATGTTGTTCGTTCAGCCCCTGTTATTCGCGAGAAAATCCTTGGCGGCTCAGCCCAGATCAGTGGAAGTTTCAGCCATGAGGAGGCAGCAGATCTTGCCATTGTCCTTCGTGTTGGCGCCCTTCCTGCCCCCGTTGATATTATCCAGAACATGACGGTGGGGGCAAGTCTTGGCCAGGATTCCATCAACAAAGGAATGACATCGGGTATATTTGGAGCACTCATTGTTCTTGCATTTATGACCATTTACTACAGGCTTTCAGGTCTCATTGCAAATGCAGCCCTTGTTCTGAATATTCTCTTTCTCTTTACAGGGCTGGCCGTTCTTAATGCAACACTCACCCTGCCCGGTATTGCAGGTATTATCCTTTCCATAGGTATGGCAGTGGATGCCAATGTGCTGATTTTTGAACGAATGCGTGAGGAGTACAGCCTTGGAAAATCAGTTAAATCCAGTGTGGATGGAGGTTTTGGCAAGGCATTCTGGACAATTGTCGATTCCCAGGTAACAACACTCATCACCGCTATGGCTCTGTTTATGTTCGGAACAGGTCCAATCAAGGGATTTGCAATCACTCTGTCACTTGGTATTATCTTCAACCTGTTTACTGCGCTCTTCTGTTCCAGATTAATCTTTGACACCCTCTACTCCTTCCGCTCCCTGAAGAAGTTGAATTTCATGCAGTTTGTTAAAAAGCCGAACCTGAACTTCATGAAAATTCGGAATATCACCTTCGGAATGTCTGGAGTCCTTGTGGCAATTGGCCTCATTGCCTTTATCCAGATTGCACGGGGAAATGCAAATATGGGTGTTGATTTCTCCGGTGGTTCATTGCTGCAGTATAAGGCAACTACTGATTTCACCATGGATGAAGTACGTAAGGTATTTGAGGCCAACGACTTGAAAAATGCCAACCTCCAGGAGGTGGAGGGTGAGCATCGCCTGATTGTGAAAATTAAAAAGAGTGAAGAAGTTATAAGTGATTTCAGCGAGCAGATCACGACACTCCTGGAAACAAATATGAAGGATAAGGGTTTTACCCTTGAAAGCCAGTCTGAAATTGGCTCTTCGGTCAGTGCCGTTCTTCGGAACAAAGCTATTCAGGCAATTTTCATCTCGCTGCTTGGTGTTATCATTTATCTTGCCATGCGTTTTGATATCCGCTTCGGACTTGCAGCAGCCATCGCCACCTTCCACGACGTTATTGTGGTGCTCGGAATCTGCTGGCTCTTAAATGTTGAAATAACCCTGCTGATCGTAACAGCCCTGTTAACACTTGCCGGCTATTCACTAAACGACTCCGTTGTTGTCTTCGACCGTATTCGTGAAAATATGCAAAAATCGGAAGACCACTCACTGCTGCAACAGATAAACAGAAGTATTAATGAAGTGATGAGTCGTACCTTTGTTACATCACTGACCACCGCCATGGTTCTCCTGGCTCTCTTCTTCTTTGGCGGCTCGGTTATCCATGACTTCTCTCTGGCACTACTTCTTGGTGTTATTGTCGGTACCTATTCATCAATTTTTATAGCAAGCCCGGTACTCACCCTGTGGCCTGCAAAAAAGAACTAGAAAGATGATCCAGCCGCAACTGCCAGAAAATGTCCGCCGCATAGAGGCCGATGAAACATTTTGCTTCTCCTGTCATCCTGAAGTGGACTGTTTCACCGACTGCTGCAGACAGCTCGAACTCGCCCTGACTCCATATGATGTTCTACGGCTGAAACAGGAGACAGGGCTTGATTCCAGTACTTTTCTGGAACAGTATGTGATCCAGGAACAGGAGCCTGAGGATATCTTCCCACGATTTTACCTCACCATGGTTGATGACGGCCAGGCCTCCTGTGTTTTTGTATCCGACTCCGGATGTACCGTCTACCCAGGACGTCCCGGAGCATGCAGAGCCTATCCCATGGGAAGGGCCGCCATGCGTCGCGATGATAATAGTATCGATGAGTTCTTTGTGCTTCTAAGTGAACCCCATTGTCATGGCTTTCAGGAAAAAGAGGAACAGACAACGGCTATCTATAGTGAGGGACAGGGGCTAGAACGCTATAATCGTGTCAATGATAAGGTTGCCACCCTGCTTCAGCATGAAAAAATCCGCCAGGGAATGCAACTCACCAAAGAGCAGACTGAGCTTTTCATCCTTGCTCTCTATGATCTTGATTCCTTCCGCAAACGTCTAAACGAAGGCAAGCTACCACAGCATGAGCAGTACTCTACGCAAAAAGATATTTGCAAGGACGATGAACAATTACTGCTGTTTGGTATTTCTTGGCTGCATGGAGTACTTTTTCAAAAATGAAACTCAAACTCGTCATATTTGACTGCGACGGAGTGATGTTTGACTCCAAATTTGCAAACCAAACCTATTATAACCATCTGCTCGCTCATTTCGAGTATCCGGTTATGGATGAGGAAGAACTTGAATACGTTCATATCCACAACGTAAATGAGTCAACCCGCCATATCTTCCGTCATTACCCCGATCAGAACCTTCAGGACGTTGATCTCTTTCGCCAGGAGACCGGCTATGCTCCATTTTTAAAATATATGAAAATGGAAGAAGACCTTATCCAGTTTCTCGATATCTGCCAGCCACAGTATCAACTGGCTGTCTCCACCAATCGAACCAACACCATGGAACCGATTCTGGAAATTTTCAAACTCAATGATTATTTTGTCAAAGTAATGACAGCAGAAAATGCACGACGCCCTAAGCCCGCACCGGATGCATTGCTCGAAATTTTAGAGCATTGTAACTGCACGGTAGACGAAGCCATCTATATCGGGGACTCCATTATAGACCGTGAGCATTCCGCAGGATGCGGCATGCGCCTAATCGGTTTTAGAAATAAAAAACTACAGGCAGAATATCACGTCAATAGTTTCATGGACATCCTCCAACTCCCCCCCTTTCAGAACTCACTCTCCTGATCTTTTATCCCCCTTATCTTTCAGGATTTACTCAAGGTTTCCATAGGCGGTTTCAGGTGGTGTAGATTTTCATAAACGCACATATCCGTAATAGTAGCGCTATACGAATATGTGCGTTTATGAAAATATGCGCTACCTGAGATCGCTCTCCCCCTCAGACTCGTCTACCCTTTTAATACCCTCCATTAGTAACATCATAAAGTCGCCAATCTCAGCAGCCTTCATCTCCTCCGGAGAAAGACCGGTGGTAAAAGTATAGCGCCCTTCTTTTTCCCTCAGCATATCAAAAATAGCAGCCTGATTTGTCAAATCACGATACTGGGCATTAATAACACACCCCTCACGGAAAGAGACCTTCGCCTCACCACGCGGCAACTCAAGCAAAAGAACTCCTGTTTTTTGATTCATATGAAATATCTGAAAGAGTTCTGCAGGAGGCATCTCCCGAATCCAGCCACTCATGCATGCATCAAAGGTATCGAAATGACTCGCGTTGGATTCGGTCAGTCGCTGCACAAGAACTTTTGCCATAAAAAGCTGTAACGATGGAATGCGCTCAAGAAGTTTACTAAAAGCATCGCCGGAAATAGACAGGACTTCTGCCTCTGAAATCGTTCTCACATCGGCACCGGCGACATCTCCGCCGAGATAGCTCATCTCGCCGCAGATATCTCCGGGACCAAGATGAGCAATGGCGAGTGAATTATCACTTACGACAATAGCACCGGAAAGAATCAGATACAGATAAAGGCAATTCTGTCCCTTGCTAATAAAGGTGGAATCCGCAGGGAGTCGTTCTCTTCGAAAACAGGGCAGAACAGAACAAATCTCAACATCTGGAATGGCCTGAATAAGAGCAAAATCTTTTATTTCAGCAAGTAGCGCTTCATCTTCCGAATTTAGAACGGGAATCAATGATATTCCAGTATCTTGTATTGCCGACTCTTCTGAGATACGCCGGAATTTAATAAGCCCGGTACATCCACTGCAGCTGTAGACCGTTTCATCCACCTCTGCTTCACCGAAACCAGCATCAAGAAACTTAAAAAGAAGATTCGTCATTTCCCGAACAAGAATCAGGCAGGTAGCCTTATTTTCAGGGCAGGACAGAGCCTTTTCTGAAAGTGACAACAACTCACCTTCCTCATACAAGGGGCAATTATTATCTGTAATTATTTGAAAATAAATTTTTAGCTGTTTCATCACGCTCTACGATACCACACCGGCTGCTTCTTGATGATTAAAAAAGTTTTTTTAATCATCTTAACAAATATTTTTGTTTTCCAAGACGTTACTGCTATACTGACACATCTGTAAACTTCACATGTAGAAATATGAATAACCTACTAATCTAACAGGTTCAACCTGTCATCTTATTTACACATCTGCGACCGGCTATGAACAAAACAAGCAATCAACTTGAAACCGTATTCCATGAACTCACTGAATATTTCTCCAATATTTCCAATATAGTCATAATCTCAGGAAATGGTAACCCGCCTGAACAATACACAGTTACCTATAAAGTAAAAGGTGTATGTAAAGATAACGAGGGTGATGTCTACACCTGTGACTCACATACTATTTCAATTTCACTCCCTTTTGGATTCCCTCATTTCCCACCAAACTGTCTCCCGGAAAGTCCCACTTTCCACCCTGATTTTGACTCATCAGCTATATGCATAGGAGACGCCTGGGAAGCTGACAAATCGATCGTTTCCCTGATCCTTCATATCGGAAAAATGATTTCCGGAGAAATCTATTCAGAAAGCAATGCCTTTAACCAAGAAGCCGCCAACTGGTATAGCAGCAACAAGGGCCAACTTCCTTTTGATACATCAGATTTTGAGCAGGTTGTTTCCGCTCCTACAGCTCCTGAAGTTTTAAAGGATGAAGTCAACCTCGACGGCATAGACTGCGACCTTGAAGGTATCGACACACTTGATGACGATGACTTCGGAATTTCTTTTTCACCTGAACAGGAAGCAGCGTCGGTTATTGAAATTGATACCGATCGTTTAGGGGTAATCGCTAAGCAAAAACGATTTCAAGCTCTTACGCGGGAACTTCAATCGATCCATGAAGATTTCAATGGACGACAGGAATTCGAAAAACAGACTCAGGCAGCCATGGATCAGGCCATGGCTCTCTATCAGAAAGCAGACAGCCTCGAACACCAAGGAAAACAGAAGGAAGCATTAGACCAATACCTTGCGGTAGAAAATCTGGTCTCTGACTATCCAAAAATTCAGGAAGCTAAGGATCGAGTACAACAAGCATTTGACCTCCTTGGCGACTGGGTAAGCAATGAAGACAATGATCAGGACTTCCCTCCAAGCATGGAGGCTCATTCCAAGGAGAGTCCGGAAAATGTCCGTCCACCATCTGCCACAAGAACTTTTTTCGAAGATACAAAGGCAGCTGGGAGAAAATTGCTATTTTATGCTCTTGGAGGAGGCTCTATTGCTCTTATTATCACACTTATCTTCACCTATTTTTCACTGGGGTCAAGCCTTGAGAAAGCGGATAAACGATTTGAAGAGTGTAAAACTCTGCTAGCCGCTGATAACTTCCAGGCTGCTGAAGAAAAATGTGACGAAGCCCTCGGCTACACCGCCGACGTAAAGATGGTCAAGCAGGATAAAAAGGATAAAATAGCCAGGGAAATCCAGAAAGTACTCTCTTCTCCAAAACTTCGTCAGGGCTTGGTAGGCAAAACCTTGCTGAACGGTAACTATGTCACCGCCTCAACTAGAGAACTCCTTATGGCCTTCCAAAAAGCGAAGGAAGATGGTGATCTATTTTTCAAAAATGAACGATGGGGTGAGGCAGCAAACAGTTATGGCAAGGCAAAATCCATGGCTACTGGAAAGGATACGATAAGTGCCACTCTCGTGGCTGAAATCAATCAGAAGCTCCCACGATCTCAATTTAATAGTATGATGCAGGCGGGAGAAAAATCACTGGCAATTTCCGATTGGAATGGTGCAAAAAAACACTTTGGCAAAGCTCTGAAGTTAGCCAAGGAAAGCCCAAATGTATTACCAGAAAATATTGCTCAGCTCGAGCTGCTTTCCAATCAGGCAGAGTTTAACACTCTACGTGACCAGGGGCACAAATCTTTCGGTGATGGTGACTGGGATGCAGCACTGAATAGCTATCAACTTGCCCTTGAGCTTGTCGAAAAACTTGACCTTTCGGAAACATCGGATGCCATAGCCAGTCTCCATGAAAACATTGCAAAAACTAAAATCTACATGACAATCGAAAAAGGGAAAAAAGCATTTTCCAATTCGGATTGGAATGAGGTCGTAATACAGTATGAACACGCCATCGTTCTCCTGGAAGAAAACTCCAAACTTCTAAGCCAGATTAACACCGTAGAAAGCCGTATCAAGCTCTCCCGGATCATGCTCCATGCTGAGATTATCAAGAACAAACAGGGGGTGGCAAAACACCTTCAATCAGAGGAATACGAACCTGCGATCAAGAAACTTGGAGCCATAGAAGAAGCCATTAACAAAAGTCAGTTTGCCAAGCAGCCAGAATTCACATCCATCCTGAGTGACGTTACCGCTCAGATCAAGGACGCAGAAAACCAACTTCTTCTTATTGATTTAACTGAGCATCTCACCAATAACTACAAAAAGCTATTCCTAAAGCACTATCCAGCGGCAACAAGCTCTGCGCTCAGTGGACCTGCAATTGAATACCTGCGTAACATTGACAAAAAGCAGCTCTTCAGAATGCAATGTACTGAAACGACAGGGGGAAGACCATTACGTCTCCAGATGGATTATTTATACTCTCCATCCAATAAACAATGGAGTTTTTATACCGAAGAATAAAAGGGGCTTAGGGGTCGGTAGAATAATAACATGGCCATTCCGATCCACAATGTTAGTGATGATGGTGATGAGTATGCTCGCTGTCTTCCATAGGTCCGCCAACCGCAGCAAGTGAGCTCTCCAAATGTCTTGTCACAAGCTCCATGGCGGCCACTGCCGCCTTGAGGTTTTTTTGCACGTCGCCAGGCTCCAACTGATCCACCCACTTTTTACACTCTTCAGCATGCCCCTGATTGTGCTCAACCCAGTGAGGCAGCAGTACCTGTAGTTTTTCCAACTGATTCATTCTCGTTTCCTCTCTTTCCACTACTCTTTTTTATCTTTTTCTAAATAAACTTTTCCACCGAGAAAATCGATGGTTTTCACAAGGACTCCAGGTACAAACTTTGGTTCTTCAAAAAAAGTACTGACCTCGACCCCGCCATCCTTTACTTCGAGAAGCGTCACACTTTCCATGACCAACTCTTCCTGTTTTACTCCTCTGACCGACACACTCATCTGACACATCGTTTTTCCTCAAACCAAAAATCTAAACTCACCCTTTCCGAGCAAATCATGAAGATGTAATATACCAATCACCTCATCCTCATCGCCCACAATTGGTAAGATAGTAATTTCATGCTGCTGCATAATGCTTAATGCATCAACAGCCTGCATGGTTTCCCTGATGGTAATTGGACTTGCAGTCATTAATTCAGAAACCTTAACTGCACGGAGGTCCCTCAGTTCTGCAACTGCACGTCTCACATCCCCATCGGTCATGATACCAAGTACCTTGGAATTTTCATCTATAATCAAAACAGCCCCAAGATTTTCCCTGTTCAGGACAACCACGGAGTCATTCACAGTAGCCTCACAGGAAACACTTGGAATAGCCTCTCCTTTCAACATAACTTCACTGACATTCACTTTCAGACGCTCGCCTAAACTTCCTCCAGGATGATTTTCCCGAAAATCCTCCGGTTGAAACTGTTTACGTCGGAGCAGTACAACAGAAAGTGCATCTCCCATGGCAAGAGTAGCAGTAGTACTCGTTGTCGGGGCAAGCCCAAGGGGACAGGCCTCTCTTGGAATCTTAATATCAAGCACAATATCACTTGCTCTTGCAAGAGCAGAATCCCTGCCACCGGTCATGGCTATAATCGAAGTACCGCGTTTTTTTAAACTCACTAGTAATCCATTTAGTTCCGTGGTTTCACCAGAGTAGGATATGGCAATCACCACATCCGAAGGAGCAACCATACCTAGATCACCATGCATCGCCTCCACCGGATGAAGAAAAAATGATGGTGTTCCGGTTGAGTTAAGTGTCGCTGATATTTTCTGACCAATAATTCCTGATTTTCCAATACCGGTAATCACAACTCTGCTTGAACAGGAGAGAATGGCATCAACCGCCCGGTTAAACTCTTCCCCAATCCTTTCCCTTACTGCTGCAAGCCCCTGTTCTTCAATAGCCAGAACTTCCCTTGCTTCTTCTATGGACATATTCGTTCTACTCCCGGATAAATGGTATTCTCTCTCATCCTGCATCACGCAAATGAAAGTGATCTTAAAAATAATCACTGTTCTAAAATCGGCAATCTCATTTTCTACGAAAAGCTTACTGGTTTATCTGTTTATCCTTGACAACCGTACGTTTCAGCGTCATATTGTCAGGTTATTATTTATACCACACAGCATGAAGTAAATACGTACCTATCTCTATTCATTCATCGCTGCAATATGTTAAATTTAGCGGAGACCTTCAATGTCCAACCATATGTTCACCTCTGAGTCTGTATCAGAGGGTCACCCTGATAAGGTAGCTGATCAGATATCAGACGCCATCCTCGACTCTATACTTACTCTTGATCCCGCTGGCCGTGTGGCCTGTGAAACCATGGTTACCACCGGTATGGCAGTAATTGCCGGCGAAATCACCACCAGTGCCTGGGTCGACATGCCAGAAGTCGTGCGAAACACCATCAAATCTATCGGTTATAATTCTTCTGATATGGGGTTTGACTGGCAGTCCTGTGCAGTACTCACCTCCATCGACAAACAGTCTGCCGACATAGCGATGGGTGTTGATGAAGGAAGCGGCATGGATCTGGATCAGGGAGCTGGCGATCAGGGGCTTATGTTCGGCTATGCATGTGATGAAACACGGGTTTTGATGCCAATGCCTATCACTTATTCTCACAGACTTGTAAAATGCCAGGCCGATGTTCGCAAATCTGGCAAACTCCCCTGGCTCCGCCCCGATGCCAAGAGCCAAGTCACAATTGAATATGAAAACAATAAGCCTAAGCGTATCGAGGCCGTTGTTCTTTCAACCCAGCATAACGAATCCGTAAGCCACGCCGACTTGCAGGAAGGCGTTATGGAACTGATTATTAAACCGACACTGCCTGCAGATATGATTGATGAAAACACTAAATTTTTCATCAATCCTACTGGACGTTTTGTTATTGGTGGTCCCGTTGGTGATTGTGGCCTTACCGGCCGTAAAATAATCGTGGATACCTATGGCGGTAAAGGATCACATGGTGGCGGTGCATTCTCCGGAAAGGATCCATCCAAGGTAGATAGATCTTCTGCCTATATGGGCCGCTATGTTGCAAAAAATATTGTCGCTGCAGGCATTGCCTCTGAACTCGAAGTACAGATTGCCTACGCAATCGGGATCTCGCAACCGGTCTCAATTAATGTCAACAGTTTTGGCACCGGCAAAATCGAAGATGATGCTATTATAGCTTTAATTAACCGTAATTTTGACCTTCGTCCAAAGGCCATCGTTCAGCAGCTCAATCTGTTGCGTCCAATCTATCAGGCCACAGCTGCCTATGGTCATTTTGGACGTGAGCTTGATGATTTCACATGGGAACGAACAGATAAAGCAGAGTTACTTAAAAGCGACGCTGGGTTATAAACTTAGCCATCAAGATATTTATTACGAACCCATCTGCCAGAGCGGCAGATGGGTATTTCATTTTTTACTAATACATAAAGGATCTACCAATGAGCGATTATAAAGTTGCTGATATGTCTCTTGCGAAATGGGGACGTGAAGAAGTGAAGATTGCAGAAACTGAAATGCCAGGTCTTATGGCACTTCGTGAAGAATTTAAAGAGACCCAACCCCTAAAAGGTGCCCGTATTGCCGGTTGCCTCCATATGACTATTCAGACTGCTGTTCTTATGGAAACACTTGTTGATCTCGGTGCCGAGGTTCGCTGGTCGTCATGTAATATTTTTTCCACTCAGGATCATGCCGCTGCTGCCATGGTTGAAGCTGGTATTCCTACATTCGCCTGGAAAGGTGAAAACGAAGAGGAATTCTGGTGGTGTATTGATCAGACTATTTTCGGACCTGACGGGTGGCGTCCCAATATGATTCTTGACGATGGTGGTGATCTTACTCTTATTATGCATGAGAAATACACCGATGAAATGAAAGGTATTAAAGGGATTTCTGAAGAGACTACCACAGGAGTTCATCGCTTAAACGAGATGGCACGCGACGGAAAATTGATGTGTCCCTCTTTTAATGTCAATGATTCCGTAACAAAATCTAAATTTGACAACCTCTATGGCTGCCGTGAATCACTGCTCGATGGTATCAAACGTGCAACCGACGTTATGATCGCTGGAAAAAAAGCAGTGGTTGTAGGATACGGTGACGTTGGTAAAGGATGTGCACAGGCCCTTCGCGGCATGGGTGCCACAGTATATGTCACTGAAGTTGACCCTATCTGCGCACTCCAGGCATCAATGGAAGGATATCAGGTAGTGACCATGGACGAAATCGCCTGCCGAGGAAATATCTATGTGACCTGTACAGGAAATCTTAATGTAATAACCAGAGCCCATATGGAGCAGATGCCAAACGAAGCTATCGTCTGTAACATCGGGCATTTTGATTCAGAAATTGATATTGCCGGGATTAGAGACCTTCCATGGGAAAATATCAAACCACAGGTTGATCATGTTGTCTTCCCCGATGGAAAGAAAATCATCGTACTGGCAGAAGGTCGTCTTGTAAACCTTGGCTGTGCCACCGGCCATCCAAGTTTTGTTATGAGTAACTCGTTTACAAACCAGGTACTTGCCCAGATTGAACTCTGGAAGAATTCTGATAAGTATGAAAATAAGGTTTACTTTCTTCCAAAACATCTTGACGAGAAGGTTGCAAGATTACATCTCGAAAAGATCGGTGTCCATCTGACCACCTTGAGCAAAGAGCAGGCTGATTATATTGGTGTTTCTGTTGATGGCCCATACAAGCCTGAGTACTATAGATACTAAATTTGTATTCATTTTTTAAGTAGCAGTGGTGATGGGAGCGTTCATGCTCTCATCACTCACGTTCCTTGTAACAACTCTCCAGCTTATTCCACTTTAGCCATCTGTACATCGCCCGAAAGAATTCCATAAATCTTGCCAGCCCTATCTTTAGCCAGTAATAGACCGTTCTCATCGGGTCCCATCCCACGGGCTGTAATCACCTCTTTTTCACGGGTTACCCACTCCACTTCTTTACCAAGGAGAACATCCCGTTTTCTCCACCGATCAAGAATGGATGCAAAACCTTCTGTTTCATGGATTGTTAAACATTCCAGCAAGACCCTGTGAATTTTTCTATATAATGTAATGGTATCAAATTTTTGATTGCTCAATATATAGAGTGAGGTAGCCTTTTTCTGAAGTTCTCTATCAAAAAAGCTCAGAGGCGTATTCAGATTCAATCCTATACCAACGACCACAAAAGAATCTTCAACCGCTCCACTTGGTGTTGAGGATTCGACCAGAATACCGCCACATTTACGACCGTGACAATACAGATCATTGGGCCACTTCAATCCAAACGGAAGGTTTGGTAGAATTTGCTCAACTGCAAGGCAGAGAGCAAGACCTGCTGTAAGAGTAAGCTTAGGATAATCCACAAATTGAAGGCTTGGTCGAAGAACTATAGAGCAGTAAAGTCCCATTCCGGCAGGTGATTGCCACTCCTTCCCAAGGCGTCCCTTCCCACCAAGCTGGGTCTCAGCAATAACTCCATATCCCTGCCCTACACCTTCTAAGGCAAGTCGAAATGCATCCTCATTAGTGGACTCAGTGGATGACAAACAGAGTAGATTTTCCATAAACGCAAAAAAGGTACATAACCCAAACGAGTCATGTACCTCTCCTCAAAAAGTATAAAAAGGAATGATGGCTTAGTTTACACCAGCATCTCCCTCTTCATTCTTGATACGATCAGGACGGGCATACATGGTTGTGGAACCGGAAGACCAGAACATCAATTCTCCTTCCATTACCAGTGCATTTGCCAGATTTTTAATCTGACGAGGCTTGGTGTCAGGATCGCATTTATAGAAATCCTTAATATAAAGCTGTGGTTTCGGGGCTTTTTTAGCCTTTTCGATTATTGCAGCTTTAATTTCATCATCACTCATTCCCATAACACATACTCCTTAAAGAAAAGTGTTAACAGGCAAGTGGCCAAAAAGTGCAGTCAAAGACAGGGCCTTTGACTGCAACTATAAGGTCAATTACTTGATAGCGTTGGTGTACTTAAACTGAGTGGTAGTACGCCAGGTGTCATAAGCCAGACGATAATCATCAACGGACTTTATGGTAAATGGGATGTCACATTTTTCAAAGAACTTCTCCCAACCGATACGCTCAGCCCACTCGCCGATACGCTCGTATTTCTTAGCATCTCCTGCATATACTTCAACGATATTCTTTACTGCAGCAACGGTCTCAGGCCAGCGTGGCGGAGTGTTGGGCAGGAATGGAATAACGAGCTTGGAGAACTTAGGGGCCGATCTGGAGTTGGAAACCTTACCACCAACAAGGATAGCAATTCCATCACCATCAGGATCAGCAAGAGGCATTGCAGGACACATGGTGTAACAGTTACCACAGAACATACAACGATCTACATTTACTTTAACAGTCTTGATCTCTTTACCGTTAACTTCTGTTTTTGCAGGCTTAACAGCTCCGAGTGGACAAGATGCTATAGCAAGAGGGAGCTCACAAACACCAGTGATACGACTATGATCAATCATAGGTGGCTTGCGATGAACACCAAGGATGGCGATATCGGAAGCATGAACAGCACCACACATGTTCAGACAGCAGGCAAGTGCAATACGAACCTGTGCAGGAAGTGTCATAGTTACAAAGTAATCAAACAGCTCATCCATAACGGCTTTAACAACACCGGATGCATCAGTTGCAGGAGTATGACAATGTACCCAACCCTGTGTATGAACGATATTGGTAATACCAGCACCGGTTCCACCTACTGGGAACTTGTTGCCGCGAGAAGCCAAATCGTCAAGCAGAGGCTGAACTTTAGCTTTATTATCTACCATGAACTCAACGTTATTTCTGGTGGTGAAACGCAGGAAGCCATCACAATGGGCATCTGCGACATCACACATCTCATAAATAAGCTGGGTAGAAATCAAACGGGCAGCACCAACACGTATAGTCCAACACTCGTCTCCAGACTCTGCTTTATGAACAAGCACGCCTGGCTGAGTGATTTCATGCCACAACCATTTCCCCTTGTTTTTTGCAATAACTGGGGGATGGAATTTTGAATAATGTGGGGGACCAATGTCTGTAATCCTGTCCGCCATGGGATTTTTGGGATCGTAACCCATATTTATATCCTCCTTGAATATGTACTCAAGTTTAAAATACTACTCGATTATTAGTCTTATGCTGCGTGACGTTTACGGAACTCATCAACATCGCGCTCAAAACCGCCAGGAACTTCCTCGTCTGCCCAAAATACATATGGGTTTGAGCGAGGCTCTTTAACCATCTGAGGGATTGGTTCAAGACCCATAACCTTAATAAAGGTAGGCAGTCCAACACGCTGCATGGTTTCACCAACACGCTCACGGTTTTTACCAACTTCCATCCACCAGTCCCAAACGTTCTCGATAACATCGATAACATTCTCGAACTCGTTGTCAGCAGAAACTTTGATGAAAGGGATAATAAGAGTAGCAAACTGAGCACCATCAAGAATAGGAGCTTTTGCACCCATACAGATAGAAGCACCCTGATCTGCACCAGGACGCAATGCGCGAGGCATAACGTTGATACAATGCATACAACGGGTACACTCAGAGTCGTCGATTTTCAGTTCGTCGCCTTCCATCCACATACAATCGGTGGGGCAAAGATCAATAACTTCAGCCTGGATGTCAAATGCACCCCAGTCACCACCGGCATGTGCACCACCATTAGAGGCGATATTACCAGCAACATACTCTTTTACAGAAGCCTGATCGATACGAATATTATCTCTCCAGGTTCCGATGACAGCGAAGTCAGAACGGGCAAGAGCAGCAACACAATCGTTGGCACAGCCGGAGAATTTGAATTTAAATTTATAAGGGAACGCAGGACGATGAATCTCATCCTGATAATGCATGGTCAGGTGATGACACGCTTCTTCTGTGTCATAGCAGGACCACTCACAGCGAGACTGTCCAAGACAGTTAGCAGGAGTACGAAGGTTGGAACCAGAACCACCAAGATCCTGTTTCAGATCGTGGGTCAGATCCCAGAAGAAAGGCTCAAGAGCCTCGGTACGGCAACCAAGGAGAATGATATCACCAGTGGAACCATGCATATTGGTCATACCTGATCCATGTTTGTCCCAGAGAGCCATAAGAGCACGAAGATTCTCTGTGGAATAGTACTTGGATGCTGGCTGATTTACACGAACGGTATGAAAGTGCTCAACGCCTGGAAACTGCTTAGGAACGTCGGAATAGCGACCAACAATACCACCACCATATCCAAAAACACCAACGATTCCGCCGTGCTTCCAATGGGTGATCTTATCTTTGTAAGACAACTCAACCTGACCAAGAATATCCCAACAATCGGGGTTTTTCTCCGCCTGGCGCTTGATGTCGGAAACGAAGCTTGGCCACGGGCCTTTTTCGAGCTCGTCCAACAGGGGTGTATCATGCTTTGCCATGAATTTTCCTCCTTAAAATTACTGTTATACTTCAACCTTTACCAGAATATACACATCAAAAGCGTTTGCTTCAAAAACTGACAGTCAGAGTAAGAAACCGTTCGTTCCGGCTGCCTGCTTTCTCACCAACACTCTTGATAAAACAGCAGATTATGAAACGTACACTATTGAATAGTCATTCAGCGTGGGAGAATATCTCTGAACAGGAGCTTTGTCAACAAAAAACGGAACGGAGGAGGCGGAAAACTGAGTGACTATTCAGCTTTTATTAAATGAAACTCTTCACTTTATCCCCGCCACTGCAAGGAACATCTCAGCCACGGTTTTGCCATCTCCTTTTCCCGCCATGGCATCAAGGATTTCGTCTGCAAGCACCTTGCCTAGTTGTACTCCTTCCTGATCAAAGGAGTTAACGTTCCAGCAAAAGCCCTGGAAAACAATTTTTGCCTCATAAAGGGCAAGAAGTGCCCCCATACTTTGAGGGCATAATTTAGTCCCCATTATAATTGAATTTGGACGATTACCTGAGAAACGCTTGTTAGGGTTTTCATCTTCTTTTCCAATGGCGAGAGCAAGCGATTGTGCCAAAAGATTGGCGAGTAATTTCTGCTGGGAGCTACTTCCCTCAATTATTATATCTCTATTTTGCTGACTTTCCCGAAAACCTATAAACTCCACTGCAACATCTTCAGTCCCCTGATGCAGGAGTTGGTAAAACGCATGCTGTCCGTTTGTTCCCGGTTCACCCCAGACAACTGGTCCACTTTTGCCGGACACCTGTTGAGAATTGCGCTGTACAGATTTTCCGTTAGATTCCATATCACACTGCTGGAGGTGTGCCGGAAAACGGTGCAGTCCCTGGCTATAGGGTAAAATTGCCACACTCTCCATATCAAGAACATTATGATTCCAGATACCTAAGATGGCAAGCAAGAGAGGTACATTGCCGCGTATATCCTTTTCCATCGCCGCGCCATCCATTAACCATGCTCCACGTAAGAACTCAAGCACCTGTTCATACCCAAGTGCAAAGCCTAGCATTACGGCACCGACCATTGAGGTGGAACTAAAGCGACCACCAATATAATCATAGATATAAAATGAACGCAGATATCGTTCCTGGTTATCCATAGGACTCCCCTCACCCGTGACTGCAAGACAGTGACGTGCCGGATCCAGGCCAGCCGACCGCAATGCTTCACGCACCAGACTCTCATTGGACAGAGTTTCAAGGGTTGTACCGCTCTTGGAGACCACCAGTACAAGTGAGCGTGCTAGATCAACACGCTTTAGAACAACTGCTGCATCATCGGGATCCACATTCGAGATAAAAGAAACCTTTCGTTCCCTTTTACCATATACCTTTAAGGCTTCATAAATAGAGCGTGGCCCTAAATCCGAGCCACCAATACCCACATGAATGAGGCTGGTAAACACCTCTCCCTGCGCATTACAAACCAGCCCCTGCTCAAGGTCCGATAAAAACTCCTTAAGCTTCTCAAGCTCACGTTTTGACTGAGCAGTGGCATCTTCGTTACACGGCGCCTTAGAAAAGATATCACGGCAGGCACAGTGGAGAACCTGACGTTCTTCCGAGGGGTATTTTTCAATCCGATTCATCACCTCCCCACTCCGCATCTCTTGAAACTGTTCTACAAGTTCGCACTCATCGGCGAGAGTTTGCAGACAATCCAGCACCTCATCCGTTACCCTTTGGGTTCCATAGAGCAGATCAAACTCAACGCCCTTGCAGCAATATTCCATCAATCTCTCAGGACTTACAGCACCCTCAGAGGTCAAATCAAATGGCGTTTTTGCAAGACGAAGCAAATCAGAATAAGAGCGACATTTATCTATGGGTTTTCGTTGGGTAAGCATGGTACACCTCTACTTTCGTTTTGACTGACCGGCCACTGCAAGCTGACGCATTTCTGCAATCACCGGGGCATATTCATCGCAACCGTAAATAGCAGACCCGGCAACAAAGATATTCGCTCCCGCCTCTGCCACCCTTTCGATGGTTGCAGGGCTGATACCGCCATCAATCTCAATACCGACCTTGAGTCCTAAAGAATCGATTCGATTTTTTAAGGTATCGGTTTTATCAAGAGTGGATTCAATAAAGGATTGACCGCCAAACCCGGGATTCACACTCATCAGCATCACAAGATCCAGATCTTCCAGAACATAATCAAGTGTTGATAGGGATGTGGCAGGGTTCAGCACAGCCCCTGCCTTTTTCCCAAGTTCTTTAATTCGGCTGATGGTCCGATGTAAATGAGTACAGGCCTCCACATGAACAGTGATCCAATCAGCACCTGCAGCAGCAAAATCATCTATATAGTCGTCAGGATCTGTAATCATCAGATGCACATCCAGAATTTTATCGGTTGCCTTCCGTGCCGCCTTCACCACCAGCGGACCAATTGTAATGTTTGGCACAAAATGACCATCCATAACATCGATATGTATAATCTCGGCACCTGCCTGATCAACGGCAGCTATTTCTTCTCCGAGACGGGTAAAATCGGCGGATAAAATGGATGGGGCGAATTGAATATCAAGCATATTTTCCTCTATATTATTGACAAATTATTATTGGCAAATGGTATGTTTTATAAGAACTGGACAGCACAATTGACTTTTAAAATAGTACAAATTTCAATTACACAAAAGGATAATTAAGTGTCTGTGTAAAAATAACATGGCCATGATATTTTTACACAGCCCCCAAGAACCAGCAAACACGTTCTTCTCAAAATTGATACTTTATTGTCTACGAAATACGTCGAATCTCATCACCCGGCAGCAATTCCACCAACCCGTCCAGCTCAAGCAGGAGCAGTAACTCTGTCACTTTTGCAGGACGCAGGGCAGAAGCTGCTATTATTTCATTACGGGATTGAGGATACACATCAATATACTTCAGAAGTTCTTCTGTTTCGGGATCAATCACACTATGTATAGGCGGCACATCTTCACCACCTACGCTTACATTTGCGACAGCGCCGAACTCAACCAGAATATCATCTGCTGACTGCACAAGCTTTGCCCCCTGCTGTAGTAACCAGTGGGCACCTGAACTTTTAAAAGAATCAATTTGACCCGGAACAGCAAAAACCTCGCGTCCTTCATCAAGTGCCATCTCAGCAGTAATCAAGGAACCTGACTTTCTTGCAGCTTCAACCACAACAACTCCCTTACTCAGACCCGCAATAATTCTGTTTCGTGCAGGAAAGCGATAGCCATCCGGTTTTGTTCCCAGAGGATACTCAGTGACGAGAAGCCCTTCCCGACGAATGTCTTCATATAAACTTCGATTTTGAGCAGGGTACACAACATCAAGCCCACACCCGAGAACTCCAATAGTTGCCCCTTTAACGGACAGGGCCCCCCGATGCGCCTCACTGTCAATACCAGCGGCCACTCCTGAAACCACAGTTGCACCGGAGGACGCAAGTCCCTGCGCCAGCACAAAACTGCTGCGTTTGCCATAGGCCGTTGCAGCACGTGAACCCACCATGGCCAGACAATACGAATTCAGCAGTTCCATACGTCCCTGCACATAGAGCACCGGAGGCGGATCTGCAATTTCCTTTAAGGAGCGGGGATACTGCGGATCATCGAGACAAACGGCATCTGCGCCACTGGCGTGCAATCGCTTATGAAGCGTATGCGCCTGTTCCAGAAACGAAGATGGCGAATGAAGAGAGGAAAGGACATTTTTGCGGACACCACACTCACGAAGAGCCTGTTTACCGGCCTCAAAGACCTTTTGAGGATTCCCGAAGTGAGCAACTAACTGTCCTATGCCTTTACTTCCAAGGCCTGGAACAAAGCTTAGTGCCATCCAGTCAATTACCAGGGGGTGTGACATAAAAATCCTCGTTACAGCAAACAAAAATCCCGGACAGAGTCCGGGAACATAACAGCAGGATATATACCGAATCAATCGGTCATAAAAACTCGTAATTCATCCACACGGGAGGGATGCTTCAGCTTCTTGATAGCCTGCGCCTCGATCTGACGAATACGTTCTCTTGTCACCGCAAAACACTTTCCAACTTCTTCCAGTGTGTGATCACAACCAACATCTATACCATAACGCATTCGCACAACCTTCGCCTCACGTGGAGAGAGTGAGGACATAACCTTACAGAGACACTCTTTAAGACTCTCAACCATAGAGGCATCATGTGGACCAAGCGTTGAGCAATCCTCGATAAAGTCACCAAGAAAAGTCTCTTCATCGTCACCAACGGGGGTATCAAGCGAAATCGCATCTTTGGCAGTTTTGAGAGCGGCTTTGACCTTGGTAACATCGGTTCCAAGCTGCTCTGCCATCTCCTCGGGAGTGGGCTCACGATTCTCTTCACGAATAAAATCTTTGGAGACTCTTAAAAGTCGGTTAATGGTCTCTATCATATGCACGGGAAGGCGGATAGTCCGGCCCTGATCTGCAATACCACGGGTAATGGATTGACGAATCCACCATGTAGCGTAGGTACTAAATTTATAGCCACGATGATAATCAAACTTATCCACCGCCTTCATTAAACCAATATTTCCTTCCTGAATAAGATCCGGAAACTGAAGGCCACGATTCACAAATTTCTTGGAGATAGAGATTACCAGACGAAGATTGGCACGAACGAGAGACTCTTTAGCATGTTTATTGATATCCCGACCCGCCTCAATTTCGTGAATAACAGTATTGAGCGCACGATACCCAACCCCTAATCCTTCCCTCATCTGTACACTGATATGGTACTCAAGCTCTGCAGGAGTCATCTCGGGCAAACCACCTTCGGCAGCAGCGAGTTTCTGAGCCTTTACCACTTCAACGCGTACCCGTCTAAAACGCCTGGACAAATCCTTAAGATTAGAGGCAACACCATTGACACAGCGGGTACAGATTATGCGGTCACTAAACAGGCCGGCAATATCAGCAGAGAGAACCATCATCTTTTTGTTGAGTTTTTCTGCTTTTACAACATCTTCAGCGCAGGCGACAAGATCCTGCTGCAAGACCTTACGTTTCTCTTCAATTTCCAGTGCTTTATCAACCTTTTTTAGAAAGCGTGTTTTTTCTTTCTGAACCACGCCACTTTGAGTGTCCTGGATACCGCGAACAATATTAAAAATCTTAATTGTATCCTTTCGCAGTTCTCCTGCTATTTCCTCCAGTGCTGAAATAGCAAGAGGAGTGGAAAACACAGCAGTCTGAACACGAAGCAAGCCCTCTTCCATCATCCGGGCCAGTTCAAGTTCTTCCTCATGGCTGAGCAGTGTCAGGGTACCCATTTCACGAAGATAGATAGACATCGGATCAACGGCATGATCCTTATTGCGCTTGGAACTTCTGGCTAGACGACGTTGCCCATTCCTCCGATCGGTGAAAAAACCATGACGACGATCACCTACTTTGGGATTACGACGATCGTCCTCAACCCCATCCGGGGGCCCGACAGAGCGAACTTTTTCTCCCGACTCAAAAATCCCCGTCAGATCAAGCACCCTGTCATCCGCCGAACCAACTTTTTCTTCCTTTATCTGGTCATCTTCAACCATTCATCTCCCTCCGGTCTCTCAACCTGTTTCCGCAAAAAACAGAAAATATTTCACAGCTACATACTGTTAATTACCCTTCTTTCCGTTTTGCACAATATCGTAATTTAAATTGATATTCAATGATTTCAAGTTAAACAATTAAAAAAAGAGGGAAATTAGCCACCTTATACTCATTTTCAAGAGAGAAGAGAGGACAAAAATACCGAAACTTCAAGTTGTTAGGAAACACTACTTCCAATTCAGAAAGCCAGCACTCTTCAGACAAAAAAAATAGCGAATAATAGTATACTTAAACAGATTCCACGAAGTATTTTCATAAAACAGCAGAAGAGCTCTCTATTACTTAGCACATGGAATAGCAGCCTGCCGAAACTCTTGCAATTTATTATCCACCTCAACCTTTTTCAACACCAGTCGCTGCAGCTCTTCCTGATCACCCTGCGACACACATTCCCCTATCTTCCCAAGGAGTTCTTTAGATTTTCGAAGTAAGCGCTCTCTATTCAGCCAGGAAAGGAGCTCCTCTAGCTCTTCGTCCGTTCCCTGAAACCCCGGACCAGCATCGCCAGGAGCTGACTTCAAGAGAATATCAGAAACCAACACCCGTTCTCCCCCTTTTGGCAAACGTCCTAATAATTCCTCAGGCTCAACTCCATCGGAGTGTTCAAGTAGTGCGAGCAGTTGCAGGAGCAAAACCTCTCCAATTGTTCCACTAAGGCACTCCCGCAACCCAGCCTTTTCAAGTTCCGGTGCGGAATTCGGATAGAGGACCATATGAGTGACCAGACGTTTTTGTGAAGCCGACAAAGGCACCAATCTCTCAACGGGACGTTCTAAGGGCGGCGCTTCAACCGGATGCGGTATGGGCGCCTCACTCCTTGGCATGGACGCGCCAAGCTCTTTAGCGCTAAGCCCAATTTTCTCACTAAAATGGGAGAGCATAAGTGAGCGCTGCAGGGGCGAAGTTGCTGCCTTTATCAGAGGTTGCAGCTCTGCTATAATCCTGCTCTTGCCATCAAGCGTTAACCCATATTCATCCACAAGTTGCTTAAGAGCAAACTCAGGCAATGGCATGGCCTGATCGAGCAGAAGATTCAATGCGTCGAGCCCCTCTTCCTGTATAAACGTATCAGGATCATGCCCCGTGGGGAGAAGAGCCACCCTGCCAGCCATCTGTTCACTCAGAAACAGGGGGACAGAGCGCATCGCAGCTTTTACCCCTGCCGCATCTCCGTCAAAGAGGAGAATACATTCTTCAGCAAAACTCTTTAGTAATTTGAGTTGCAAAGTGGTGAGTGCAGTTCCAAGAGGTGCCACCACATTCGGACATCCGTGCACCACAAGAGAAACAAGGTCAAAATTCCCCTCCACCAAGATTGCACGCTTACGACGTCTGATTTCATCACCCTGCTGATACAGGCCCAAAAGAGATGCTGACTTATTAAAAATCGGGCTTTCGGGAGAATTCATATATTTTGGCTGACCTTCACCAATAATACGACCGCCAAATCCTATAACCCGCCCCCGCCGATCATAAATAGGAAAAAGCACCCTATCCCTGAAGCGGTCATAGGTTCCACCTTTTTCCTTTTCGACCAGCAACCCAACCTCAACGGCAGCCAGCTGTTCTTCTTTCGTCAGCTGTGCCCCTAAAAAATTCCACCCCGCACTCTCAGGTGCAGGTGCATAGCCAAGCCCAAAAATCTCCTGAACAGCAAGAGGTATCTTACGTTTTTCAAGATACTCTCTTGCCCCCTTGGCCTGGCCTGATTTCACTAAAGCTTCACGATAAATCGTCACGGCCTTTTCATTCACCGCATACATCAGTTTACGTTTCCGATTTTTTTCAAGCTCCATCGGCGATTGCGGACGCTCAGGAATCTCAACATTATAGCGTCTGGCCAGTTCCTTCATGGCCGTTGGAAAGTCGAGATTGTGATACTTCATCTGAAACTCGAAGACATCACCGGAAGCCCCACAGCCAAAACAGTGATAGAACTGCTGACCAGGATGCACGGAAAAAGAGGGCGTCTTTTCGTTATGAAATGGACAGCAGCCAAGAAAGCGAACCCCTGCCCGTTTCAATTCCACACACTCTCCTATCACCTGTACGATATCTGCCTGTTCCTTAATCCTGGCCGGCAAATCATCACTTCCTTCCGAATATCCCATTCATCTTTCCTATATTTCTATTCAGCGAGGGTGATAATTTACCTTTAGCACTGAACCGTAACTGTTCAATAGTGCAACAAATCCGTTCATTTTTGCCATCGAAGTGTACTCGTGTTACTCGAGCAAGGCAAAAATGGACGCAGTTGAGGTGCTAGTGAATAGTTACTTTCCTATAAATATTAATGCATGCAAATGCGTGACACGCTATAATCATCGGAGAGCACCCCACTGTCAAGCAGATACATGATTTGTCCATTCGACGAGAGATATGCTATGGAAGATTTTGCCCAAACACTCGCCTTTGAGGTCAAAAAAGATATTGCCGAGCGATACTTTGGTTTCCGAAAAATTATAGAAGAGGATTCCAACGACTACCAGAAGGAAATTATTAACTCCACCATGATACTCGAAACGAAGATAGGATTTGACCTGCTTCGTATCTACGCACTTCTCCAGGAAGACGCGCTTATCAAGCAATTTTATGCACTCACCACCCTTGGTAATGTTCTCTTTTTTGACTCCTATATAAGTAGCTCTTCCAAAATTCGAAAACGACTGTTCCAGGATCAAGAAGTGCGTGGATTTTTTCGGAAATCCCGCTTTACCAATATGTTTTTTGACACGTACAATTCCCTTCGCAATCATGTGGAGGAGTACCGCGACCGCATTGCCATGCTTGCAGAAGACCGTGAAGTGATTGAAGAAGAAATCAAACTCTTTTATCAGAAAAACGACATCAGCGGCATTATGCTCTTTCTTCGCAACCTCGATGGTACCGACGGAACATCTGGTACCATGGCAGGTAGCATTGAAGGTGGTGGCACCATCACCATGGAAGAAAAGATGCGCCTCCATGCCCCGCAGCCCGTTGAAAAGTTTCTCCCGGTTCTTGGACAGATTCCCGACGAGGCGAGCATCGCGCAAGAACTCAAATCTCTGGTTAACCGCGCCTATGAAAATCAGCCACAACTCGACCTCAAGGAGTTGTAAACCACCACGATCCTTCTTGACAGAGATCACTCCATAATTATTGTATGAGCCTAGCAAAAGGGGAAAACAGATAATCAGCCCTTGGAGGCAATGATGACAAGTATGATTAAAACGGGCGTGCTCATGGCGGCCCTTACAGCCGTTTTCATGGTGGCAGGACAGGCCCTCGGCGGTAACAACGGTATGATAATAGCCCTTGTGATAGCCTTTGGGATGAACTTTTTCGCCTACTGGTTCAGCGACAAGGCCGTTCTGAAAATGAGCGGGGCAAGAGAAGCCACAGCCGCCGAGGCTCCTGAGCTTTTCGGAATGGTCGCAAGTCTTGCAAAACGGGCAGATCTTCCCATGCCTCGTGTTTATATTATGCACCAGGACACGCCCAATGCCTTTGCCACAGGAAGAAATCCTGATCATGCTGCCGTTGCCGTAACCACTGGCCTTTTAAACATTCTCAAACCACATGAACTCGAAGGCGTACTTGCACATGAACTCGCACACATCAAAAACCGCGACATACTCATCAGTACCATAGCAGCGACCATGGCCGGAGCTATCAGCACCATGGCATCCATGGCTCAATGGGCAATGATTTTTGGCGGCGGCAGATCGAACGACGAGAACAATGGTGGCGGAATTATTGGAACCATCGCCATGATGATTTTGGCGCCACTTGGTGCTTCCCTTATCCAGATGGCAGTTTCCAGAAGCCGTGAATATCAGGCAGATGCAACCGGTGCTTCCATATGTGGTCACCCACGTTCCCTGGCATCAGCTCTACAGCAACTGGAAATCTATAACAGACGGCGTCCCATGAATGTCAATCCAGCAACTGCCCAAATGTATATAGTCAACCCACTCTCCGGTGGGAAAATAGCCAATCTTTTTTCTACTCACCCTCCAATGCAGGAAAGAATCAAACGACTAGGTGCTATGTAAGCAAATCGCGCTCTTTATCCATTCGAAAATAACATTCCTGATTATTTTCCACCCTCAGGAGTGTTATTTTCGCACTTACTCCTTTATTTCCATTTGCTTTTTTACAGCTGCTCCCCATATACTATAATATGTTCCCTCAAACATCGGTAAACGGTAAGTAAGCCAGTATAATGCCTGGTGTCGTTATTAACCATTTGAGTTGTAAACTCATTCAGAATTACTTGTTTTTTGTGACAGCTTTTACGGAGTAAGCGCTAACTCCCACAAGATGGTATCTGTTGCCTTTACAGTACACTTATGAATGAAATAATCATCATAGCATCTTCAGACTCAACTAGAGCCAAGTCCCTCTCCGAGCAGGTGACTGGAAGTTCGGATGACTTTGTCATTCTACAAGCTGAATCGGTAGAAGTGCTACAGAATTTTTACAGGGAGTATGGCTGCAGCCTACTTCTTATCGACCTCCTGCTCTATAAACAGTTTATAGCAGACGCCATTCCCCCCAAGGATACTGCGTTTCTGGTGCAGGCAACGGATGATCAGGCAGATGAGTATCTTCAACAGACTTTCCCTGAAAACAGAAATTGTGACTTTATTCCCAAACAGCTATCTCCTGTACTGCTCCGTCACAAAATTAACCTTCTTCTCCAGTACCGTACACTCAGACAAAAACATATCAATCTTCAGGAAGAATTCAGCAAACTGACAGCTCAGCTTGAAGAAAAAGAACAGGCCTTAAACCTGCAACACCATTATCTTGATATTCTGACGGAACGCGACGGCCTCACAGGGCTTTACAACCGCAAACATCTCACCACAGTATTAAACAAAGAATTTCAGTCTGCCAGAAGTTCTGGAAGAGAATTCAGCCTCCTGCTCCTTGATATTGATCATTTCAAAAATATTAATCGAAAACATGGCCACCTTTATGGTGATTTCGTCCTCAATGAAATCGCTGCCAGGCTGACAAGCAATACCCGCAGTTCCGACCTCTGCTTTCGGTTTGGCGGAGGAAACTTCATCGTTCTGCTTCCTAATATAAATCTCCAAAACAGTTGCTCTGCAGCAAAGAAGTTAAAAGAGTGCTGTGATGCAAAGAAATTCAACGATGGAGAAGGCAGCCACCAAATCACTATCTCCATTGGAGTTGCCTCTCTTATAGAATCCTCTCCTGAAACAGCGGATCAGTTAATCCATATGGCTGACAAGGCCATGTGTCAGGCAAAAGCCGAAGGAAGAAACAGAGTAAAAACTTACCCATACGAAGATCAGCAATAGCGCACCATTCAACAATTCACACAAAGGAGTTGATCTGACAGCGAGTTTCGACTATTCCTACATACACTCCCGTAAATACTACTTATCAGGCTCATAACACTATGCAAGAGCAGCAAAACACAAAAATTTTCAGGCAGGTCGACTCCCTCCCTTCGCTCCCTGCAACGGTTTCAAATGTTTTAGCCGTCACTGCTGACCCTGAAAGTTCGGTGGAAGACCTTGTTAACGCAATTCTTCCGGATCAGGCCATGTGTGCTACCATTCTCAAATTGGCGAATTCCGCTTTTTTTGGAATGCCAAGAGAAGTTGCAACCATGGACAAAGCTGTCTCCGTACTTGGTTTTAATGAAGTACATAATATCGTTCTTGGAAAGGCTGTCTTCAATTCATTCCAGAAGATCAGTGCTGATAACAAGGAAACTATTGATGCTTTCTGGATGCACTCGTTCTCCTGCGGACTCGCCGCCAAGATTCTTGCACCAAGCTTTAACTGTTCTCCAAGCGAACTTTTTATTGCAGGTCTAATCCACGACATAGGAAAACTCGCCCTGTTCGTCGCAAGATCCGATGACTACCTTCCGATTCTTGAGCTATCCGGTGTGGAACAAATCAGGTGCAGACAACTGGAACTGGAGACCATCGGCATAGATCACGAACATGTTGGAAAACATCTCCTTACACGCTGGTTATTTCCAGAAAGCCTTCTCAGTGCAGTCGGTTTTCACCACTCCCCCAAGACATGTGGTACTAAACAGCAGTACGCAGTTATTGTTCAGCTGAGTGATGCACTCAGCCTTCTCGCATCTGTTCAGGATGAAGCCAAAAATTTCCCTCTGCTACCGCAACTCCTCATTTTTTTACCAGAAAGCGAAAAGCTGTGGCAACAGTACAATATTGATATCAGTGAAGAACAGCTTCAGACTTGGATGAAATCGCTCAAAACTAGCTTTGAAAAAGACAGTGCTATCCTGAATATTTTCACATCTTCTTAAAACGTAACTATTCAGCGAGGACAACTAGTTACCCTTAACTCTGAACTGTAACTGTTTGGCAATGATTCAAATTCGTTTATTTTAGGCTCCAAAGCATACTTGATGCTATTCGAGGAGGCTAAAATGGACGTAGTTGAAGTGCTGCTGAACAGTTACCTTAAAACAAGATTATGAAAGTCACAAATATCAACAAAACTATCCGGAGTACAAAACGGCTCACTAACATCATTAAGGTCCTCACTAAATTTGGTTTTAAGGAAATAATAAAAGATCTGGGGCTCGACACTTTTGCCAGAGGCAAAAAGGAAAATGAGTTTTCTGAAAATGAACCGATAGACACCAAATCTTCACGCGCGACACGAATGCGTCATGTTCTTGAAGAACTTGGCCCCACCTATATCAAACTCGGCCAGATACTTGCCACCCGTCCCGACCTTATCCCCCCAGAATGGGCTCAGGAATTCAAACACCTGCAGGATAATTGCGGACAGGTTCCTTTTAGTGAAATAGAAGAAGTTCTTATCCGTGAATTTCCCGGACGACTGCACCAACTCTTCTCATCCATAGAAGAGCCCCCCCTTGCCGCCGCTTCCATGGCCCAGGTCCATCGTGCAACACTCAAGGATGGTACAGCCGTTGTATTAAAAGTGTTACGCCCGGGGAACAGAAAACTGGTTGAAGAAGATATGGTACTTCTTGAGTCCCTAGCCCAGTTTGTGGAAAACTACTTCTCAAATCTTGGATATAGCCCGGTTGCTGTTGCAGCAGAATTTTCGCGGGAAATAACCAAAGAGATGAACTTTCTTCACGAGGCGCAATCGACCAACAAACTGCGACGCTACTTTGAAGATGATCCTAATATCAGCTTCCCCAGGGTGTATCAGGATTCTTCCACCCGTAATGTATTAACTCTAGAAGAAATCATAGGAACACCATTATCATCCGTTGACCCACAAAGCCTGCGCGCCGAAGAACGAAGGCGAATCGTCGCCAATGGAACCGATGCCGTTTTCAAACAGTGTCTTCGCTACGGTTTTTTCCACGCAGACCCTCACCCTGGAAATATCTTCATGCTTCCTGGACAAAAACTCTGTTTTATTGACTGCGGGATGACGGGACGTCTTGATAAAAGAACAGCAGAACAGCTTATTGATCTTGTAGCAGCCGTCATCCAGGGCAATATTGATAAACTCTGTAGGGTGGTGGTGGAACTCACCGATGTTGATCCTGCCGTCACCGATAGAAGAGACTTCAGGTCCGATGCCCATATCATGACCGCCACCTTCCAGGAAGCTGACTTAAAACAGCTTGATATCACTAAATTGCTTTCTGATTTCTTTGAAATGCTACAACGATACCAGATCGTCTGTCCCAGCGACCTAATCATGCTCACGAAGGCACTAACAACCATTGAAGGTGTCGCAGAACACTTTGATCCGACCTTTAATGTACTGGCTCATGTGGAACCCCAGATCCAAGAAGTGGTTACAAAACGGTACGGCTTTACCGCAATTCGGCACCGCATGCAGAAAAGCATGAATAATTATATGGAGCTTATAGAAAGCCTGCCACTTGATGTGCAAAGGATTATGGATCAAGTTCGGCACAACCGCCTGACCTTGAATATTGAAATGAAGCGGATCGAACACCTTGCTGACAAGGTGGACCTTTCAAGCCGAGTCATGGGAATTTCCATGATCATTTCAGCTCTTATTGTCGGCTCTTCTATCCTTATTCTTGCAGACTCTCTGGCAAAAAAACAGGGGATACTTGGAATATTGGGAATTATCGGGCTTGTGGGTGCGGGCTTATATTCTGCAGGTTTTGTCGCATCCTCTCTGCTACCTAAAAAGAAGAAAAAGTAACATCATAGCAACGTTACAAAGCGTCCCTCCAAAGAAAACAATCTGTATTTACGATACGGTTTTTCCGACTTTATTGCAGATTGCGGCAAAGGATTCTGCGTCAAGGCTTGACTGCCCAACAAAAAGTCCTGACAACTCGCTCAGATTCAAATATTCATCCACATTTTCAACCATCAAAGAGCCACCATACACAACCGGTCTCTTCGCCTGCACTTGGTTGATAAATTTTGCAGCTTCCGCCACCCGAACAGGCTGTTCCGCTATTCGTGTCATTGAAGCTTCCGTTGGACCATAGGCAATAAGTAAGTCATCACAATCGATATCATTTATTGCTGTGAGCTGGGACATTGCGTAGGGCTGATCGATACAGACAATGGGTTTTAATCCTGCCGCTACGGCTTCTGACATCTTATTTGCCGTATCTTGAGAGGTTTCATGAAAGTAGCGCCTTCGCTCTGAATGGCCAATAATCACATATTCAACCATTCCACGTACCATATCAGCAGCCACTGCTCCTGTGTAGGAGCCTTTAGGGAATGGTGATATATCCTGAGCTGCGAGTGAGAAATTTTTGAGTCCGAGAGCCTGTACATATTCGGAAAGACTGCACAGACAAATAAAGGAAGGAGCGATAATCACCTCAAGCCCATCGACGGGTCGATAGAGGCCTGCAAAATCAGAGAACCATTTCTGAGCAGCTTTTTTATCCTTATTACTCTTCCAGTTCCCAATTACATATTTTTTCATAGCATCTCCTGCTTAATCGTTTAAAGCAAAACAGCTTCGATTTTATTCCGAACATCCTCCATACTCAGGCCTGCAATAAGAATACTCTTGTTGCGAGACTGCAGGCCGCGGCTGATCTCCAGATTCTTCTTTTTCACATGCAAAAAAGTAGCGAGGAACTTCAATACAGCAGCGTTAGCTTTGCCATCCACAGGAGGAGCCGTGATAGCAAGTTTAATGGCTTTATCATACACTCCCGTAAAGGCATTACGGGATGCTCTTGGCTGAACATGTATGCTCAGTAACGTCCGCCCGGAGCGATGAGTGGCAAGAAAGGGCATGAAGATTTTCAAGACGGGCTAGTTTTCTTCTCCCCATCGGGTTCCAGACTAAAAATATCCTTCAAACTAAAAGCATCTTCCCCCCCATCCTTCTTCTCTTCACCTAAGAGCGACCCAAAGGTTTCTTCACTGATATCATCTGCATCTTCAGGTGTGTCCGTTAACTGCGCAACATCTTCCGCGGCAATTGAACCATCGTCATTAATTTCAATCTTCTGAAATAAGTCATCGTTCTCTACATCTTCCGTTTCACCTTCAACGGGATGTTTCAAAGCAGCATCATTCTCTTCTTCATCTGGATAGAACACTTCAATTGTCTCCAGATAACTTTCAAGGGTTGCCTTTAAATCCGCCTTCACCTCACCCTTCTTTTGCTTCAGAGCATCAATCTCTTTAGGCAGACGCTGTAACTCTTCATAAGCATCTTCACGGATTTTTGTGATCTCAGCATTCGCCTCGGCTACCATTTCTGCTGCCCTGACCCTGCTCTTTTCCTTCAGATCTTCGGCAAACAGCTGAGCGGTAGCGAGAGTTGACTTAAAATCCACCTCTTCCTTCTTTAAGTCACTATTCAGTTCATGAAGAATTGTAATTCTATTCTGCAGGCTATCTCTATCAGATTCTGCCGCTTTTAAAGCCGCCTCTGCTTCCTGAACAGTAGCACTCGCTTCACTGACCTCTTCGTCACGCTCACTATTCTCCTGTTCCAGATCAGCAATGCGTAACTGCAGTTCATCAACTTCCTTACTTAACTCTTTCAGCCGTTCTTCTTTCTGAGCACAACCATCCTTGAGTTCTTCAGAAATCTTCCTGGTAAACTCCATATCCGTTTCCAGTGATCCGGTATAGTCGGCTGATGTTTCCCTATCTGAACGCAAAGATTCAAGCTCTTCAAACTGCTCTTTACACCGTTCCTGAAGTTCAAAAAATTCGTCGGCAATTGTTTCGAGATAATCCCTGACTTCGAGAGGATCACACCCTCTGAATTTAATCTGGAATTCCTGATCTTTTATTAATTGCGAAGTTATAGCCATAACAGATTCACCTTTAAAAGACTGGACTGCTTAATTCATTCCCATAGCCAATTGCTTCAGAGTTGGTACAAGAAAACTCTGCAAAAACATAATCGCCATGATCAAAATCATAGGAGAAAAGTCAATCCCCCCCATACTCATTGGGATAGCACGCCTTATTCGGCTCAACAGCGGCTCGGTTGCCTCATACAGAAAACGAACAATTGGATTATGGGGATCCGCGTTTACCCAAGAAATAACTGCCCGGCCAATAATAATCCACATGTAAGCTGTAAGCAAAAAATCAATCAACTGCGCTATGGCCATCATAAAATTATTCACAACAAACATTATAAAACTCCATCTTTAATCGTGCATTACAAATGTAAAGGTGTTGAGGAAGAAAGCTGAAGAGAGCAGGAAAAAAAATATTCTCTTTATTTTCCGTCTCTTCGTAACTAGGCAACTTTCGTTCCCGAAGGCACAGGGGCACTTACGCTCGAAAGTACCAGACGGCTCTTACCATCCTCCTCCACCTTCGCAGCAAGTACCATTCCCTGAGATTCCACACCCATCAATTTTACAGGCTGCAGATTCGCCACAATCAGCACCTGCATTCCGGGAAGATCCTCAGGCTGGTAATATTCGGCAATCCCTGCAACAATTGTTCTTGTTTCCGGCGCCATGACTGTAAGTTTCAACAGACGATCGGATTTTTGAACGACTTCAGCAGCCACTATTTCAGCCACCCGCAGTTCAACCTTTTGAAACTGATCGAAGGTAATGACACCCTCGATACTCTCAACATCCTGTTTCTTCTTTTTTGCAGCCTTTTTGTTCTTTTTTACTTCCTGCTTGGGGGGCTGCTTTTTCTTTTTGGTATCAACGCGTGGAAAAAGAGCTTCAATCGGCTGCAACACCGTACCAGCAACAAGTTTTCCCCATTGTCCATTTCCCTGAAGATCACAAACCAGCGCATTATCTGCACCAATCCCAAGCCCTGCAGCCATTTTCTTACAGGTGCCAGGCATCACCGGCTGCAAAAGAAGTGTCAGCAGACGCAATGTTTCAGCAAGATTATAAAGCACAGTATGCAGACGACCAGTGCGTTGCTGATCCTTAACAAGGGCCCACGGTTCGTTTGTTACAATATATTTATTCGCCTGACTAATCAATCCCCACACAGCCTGCAAACTACGATGAAACTGAAAACTGTTCATACTCTTTTGATAATCATCAATAACTGTTGCCGCAAGATCGGATAGAACAGTATCGTCATCTGCTGATACCATCTGGGGTACCACACCATCCGTATACTTGACGAGCATTGCAGTGGTACGACTGTAGAGATTACCAAGATCATTGGCCAAGTCAGAATTTTTTCTGGTGACAATTGCATCGGCACTAAAGGAGGCATCGAGCCCAAAAGACATCTCACGCAGGGTAAAATACCGTATGGTGTCCACACCATACTCTTCTACCAGTTCAGTTGGCCTAACCACATTACCAATACTTTTGGACATCTTTGTTGCATCCACATTCCAATAGCCATGAACGTGAAGCTTCTGGTACAGGGGCAGTCCCATGGATAGAATCATGGTGGGCCAATAGATGGCGTGGGGTTTGAGGATATCCTTCGCAATGACATGTTCAGCGACATCCCAGTACTCTGAAAAATTTTCAGCATCGGGATAGTGTATTCCAGTGAGGTAATTAATCAGTGCGTCAAACCAGACATAGGTGACAAACTTATCATCAAACGGGAGAGGAATTCCCCAGGTAAGGCGCGAGGTTGGCCGAGAAATACACAAATCTTCAAGCGGTTCGCTTAAAAAAGAGAGCACTTCATTCTTGTAACGTTCAGGGGTTATAAAGTCAGGATTTGCATTGATATGATCAAGCAGATCCTGCTGATATTTTGACATCCTGAAAAAATAATTCTCTTCAGTTATCTCATCGGGTACCGTCTGATGATCGGGACATTTCCCATCCACCAACTCTTTTTCTGTAAGAAAGCGTTCACACCCTGTGCAGTAAAGCCCGGTGTATTTGTCAAAGTAGATATCACCCTTGTCATAGACCTGCTGCAAAATGGATTGCACGGTAGCCACATGGTCGCTATCGGTGGTGCGAATAAAATTATCAGGTGTAATATCAAGCAAGGGCCAAGTACTGCGAAACATGCCGCTGATCCGATCGACGTATTCTTTTGGGCTTACGCCTTCCTTAGCCGCTGCCTCTGCGATCTTATCGCCATGCTCATCGGTTCCGGTCTGAAACCTGACCGTATCACCACATAAACGTCGAAATCTGGCATAGGTATCAGCCACAATAGTGGTGTAGGCATGCCCCAGATGGGGTTGCGCATTTACATAATAAATAGGGGTTGTTATATATGTTGTCATTTTTCGAAAAGACCTTTAAACGGATAAAGACTACTCGTCCTTATCTGCCTTCTGTTCTTTTTTTCCTTTATTCATTTTCTTTTCCGGTCGTACCGGTTCAGCATTTTGCCACTGTTCCGCCTCTAAAACCTGAACATCTCCTTCTTCATTCACCACCTGAAGTGTGGCTTGTAGAGGATTTTGACGTTTCACCCGATAACAGTGCCCCTCAACCATAATTTTTTTGCCAGGCCGCGGCATTCCTTTACGTTCCCGCTTATAGGTCTCGAACTCGTAAGTTAAGCAGCAGAGGAGACGATTACAAACCCCCGATATCTTCGATGGGTTCAGAGGGAGATCCTGCTCCTTCGCCATCTTGATGGAGACAGAATCAAATTTTTTCATATGACCTGAACAGCAGAATTCCCGACCGCATGTTCCAAGTCCTCCAATCATCTTCGTTTCGTGACGAACGCCAACCTGACGCATCTCCACCCGTGTCCTGAACTCCTGCACTAGATCCTTGACCAGCGCCCTGAAGTCCACTCGTTTATCCGCGGTAAAATAAAAAATCATCTTACTGCCGTTAAAAAAACGTTCCACTCGAACAAGACGCATCTGCAGGGTATGACGAAGAATCAGTTCTTTACAGGTTGTAAAGGCCGAGGCCTCTTCAATGGGAATATTCTCATACCGATTGCACTCTTCATGTGCAGCACGACGAGAAATTTCATAACTCGCCCTTCGTTGAACATCGGATTCCCGACAGGCGGGAGCCTTACAATTGACACGGGCAGGTTCTAGTCCAAACTCCCCCCGCACCATCACGACGTCATCCCGTGAAAGATCATTCAGAAAAGAGGAGGCTGTAAACTCCTGCCCCATTGCCCGAAACCGGATACGATAAAAATACTCCAATGGACTCTTTTGAGCATCCTTGGTTTCAGCCTGAAGTCCTTCCTTTTGCTGCTGTTCTTCTGCCATAGTCCCTTCTATTCTTTCAGTTGAAAGAGCAACACCTCACAAACGAGAGTTCGGTTACAATTTCGACCTAATTCTTTTTCCGCCTGATTTATGGCTTGTAGTTTAGCAAAATATTGTCCAGAGTTCCAGTCTTTCCGTGTCTCCAGACTTTCTGCACCCGTTTGCTGATCATGGATTGCAAAGAGACAGTCCCTGATCCAGAGCCTGATCAAAGCAAAAAGGTGTGGCAAGTCCTCTTTAAGAGCTGCCATCGCCTCTGCCATCTTCAGGATTTGCGTAACATTTGCAGCCTCATCACCACTGGGATCAATAAGCAGTTGTAACAAATCATTCCAGAAATCGATAAGTTCACAGCGCTGCAGCAACTGTGCTCTACCAGGACTTCCTTCGGACAAACGTGCAAGAAGTTCAGCTGCTCCCGAGCCCAGTTCAGAGTCCTGCGTAGTCAAAATAGTTGTGGTTTCTGCAATGCTCAAGGCATAAAATGGAACCGTCTGGCACCGTGAAATAATGGTCTGCAATACATTTCCAGCAAGATCAGCCGTGAGAATCAGCAGATTATCTGCAGGAGGCTCCTCCAGGGTTTTCAGAAGACTGTTTGCCGCTTCCTGTCGCATGCTATGCACATCTTCAATAAGCACAACACGAGTCTTTGCCTCGTAGGGAGCAAAGGAAAGATCCTTAATAAGCTTACGAACCTGAGAAATTTTGATGGCACCCTTTTCAGGGGACACAACTAAAAAATCGGGATGACTCCCGGCGGCTATTTTTTTACAGGAAGAACAGACTCCGCAACCGGACAATCCCTGCCGTTGCTCACAGTTCACAGCA
Source organism: uncultured Desulfocapsa sp. (assembly GCA_964505715.1). Lineage (GTDB taxonomy): Bacteria > Desulfobacterota > Desulfobulbia > Desulfobulbales > Desulfocapsaceae > Desulfocapsa. The sequence continues at coordinate 72,605 of CAZDJE010000002.1, forward strand.
GCAGCGAGACCTCTTGCAAAGAGCTGCTTCCCCACACCTTCAGGACCTCGAAAGAGATAGGCATGAGCCAGACGATCAGTCTGCAGGCTTCTACTCAGAAGATTTCTGGCCTGATGCTGACCGTAAAAGGGCTTTCCATCAATCTGCAATACGGAACCTGTGGTCTGTGCAGCTTTATCCATCTCAACCAGACACTATCACACGTTAAACCGAAAATTCAAACAATCACCATCGGCCACAACGTACTCCTTGCCTTCCGAGCGCATCAAGCCTTTTTCCTTGGCGCCAGCCTCACCATCACAGGCCACAAAATCATCATAGCTGATCGTTTCAGCACGAATAAAACCACGTTCAAAATCCGAGTGAATCTTCCCGGCAGCGCCCGGCCCCTTTGTACCAATACTGATTGTCCAGGCACGGGTCTCTTTTTCACCAACGGTAAAATAGGTGATCAAACCAAGGAGTTTATAACCAGCAGCAATCAGTCGATTTAACCCAGGTTCCGTCATACCCATATCGGTCAGAAACTCCTGCTGCTCCTCGGGATCAAGCTGACTTAACTCCTGCTCAATGGAACCTGCAATAATAACTACTCCATCACCATCTTCTAACGCGAGTTTTTCGAGCGCCCGAACATGTGCGTTTCCATCGATAACATCATCCTCCTGCACATTTGCCACATAGAGAACGGGCTTATCGGTCAGAAGAGACATCTCCTTCATCAACTCCTCTTCCATATCGCCATCAAGCTCAAGCTTTCTGGCCGATTCACCACTATCAAGCAGATCACGAAGACGTTCAAGAAAAACGGCCTGGGCCTTCAGAGTTTTATCACCTGACTTTGCAAGAGACTTTGCTTTTTTTAGTCGTTTTTCCACACTATCAAGATCAGCAAGAATCAGCTCCATACTGATAACTTCCTTATCGCGTGTGGGATCTATGGAGCCATCCACATGAACGACATTCTCATCCTCAAAGCAACGAACGACATGAACAAGGGCGTCTACCTGCCTGATATGACCAAGAAACTGGTTGCCAAGCCCTTCCCCCTGACTCGCCCCTTTCACAAGGCCTGCAATATCCACAAACTCCATCTGGGTGGCTACCTTGCGCCTTGTCTTAGCCATCTCAGCCAGAACATCCAGACGCTTGTCTGGAACAGGAACAATACCCACATTTGGTTCAATGGTACAAAATGGATAGTTTTCGGCATCAATACCAGCCGCTGTCAAAGCATTAAAAATTGTAGACTTCCCCACATTTGGAAGACCAACGATCCCGCAACGAAACCCCATATATAACTCCTCACCCTTAACAGGGCGTAAAAACTAGTAATATCAAACAACACGACAAATTATCAAAAATGGAATAGTATACCCTGCTCAAAGAGAAAAAGCCCATTTTTTTGCAAGGACCTGACCATGACAAATTCCGCCATATTAATCAGCAACGTCACGCTTTTCACCGATCCGAACACCCCGCTTATTGAAAAACAGTGGCTGCTCTGTAAAGATGATCGGATTCATTCCTTTGGCCCCATGGATACACGTCCATCCTGTCCCGATGCCACCCGGATTGAGGGAAAGGATAAACTGCTAATGCCTGGGCTGATCAATGCACATAATCACTGCGCCATGACACTCTTTCGGGGACTTGCAGACGACCTTGAACTCAGTGAGTGGCTGAATAAGCATATCTTTCCTGCAGAGGCAGCACACGTAAACGAAGAGATGGTCTACTGGTGCACAAAGCTTGCCGCAGCCGAAATGATCCTCTCGGGCACCACCACCGTGGCAGATGGCTATTTTTATGAAGATCAGGCCGCAAGAGCACTTCTTGAATCAGGGATGCGCGCTATTGCAGCACATGGCATTGTTGATTTTCCTGCTCCCGGTGTTCCTGATCCATCAACAAACATTGATGCGGTTGCTGCATTTATCCACAAGTGGAAAAACAGCTCCGACCGAATAACTCCTGCCGTTTTTGCTCATTCACCATACACCTGTTCCCCAAAAACATTACAGGCCGCCAAAGCCCTTGCTACAGACCAGGAAGTCCCTTTCTTTATCCACATTGCAGAAAGCAAACAGGAACAGCAGATGATACTGGAGCCACAGGGAACGAGTCCGATTCGGCACCTTGCAGCACTTGACCTGCTCGATACAAACAGCGTGCTTATTCACTGTGTCTGGCTGGATGATGAAGACAGAGCTATTATTCGGAAAAGTGGTGCAGGGGTTGTGATTTGCCCACAGAGCCATTTTAAACTGGCCTCGGGAATCGCTTCCTCGTCAGAGATGCTTGAAATGGGAATCCCCATTGGACTTGGAACGGATGGAGCTGCCAGCAATAACAGCCTGGATCTCTTTATTGAAATGGATATTCTTGCAAAAAGTCAGAAGCTGTACACACGTGATGCCACGGCTATGTCTGCCAAACAGTCACTGGCTGCGGCAACGGTTAATAATGCCAAGATTCTTGGCCTTTCGGAGATCGGGAGAATTGTGCCAGGATTTAAGGCAGATCTTATTCTACTGAACATGAAGCAACCCCACCTACAGCCATATTACAATGGTGACTTTCTGGTCTACAGCGCCAATGGTGCTGATGTCGAGACGGTTATTATCAATGGAAAACTTGTTCTACTCAAGGGCAGGATTCTTTCCTTTGACCTTGATGAATGTATGGAGAGAGTGAGAATACTGGCACGGGATCTTCAAGAATAAGTTCAGTGAGGTTTTGAGCAGCGGATAAAGTCTTCTATTCGACTATATGAGCGTAACCAAGCGTAGCAATCCTGGTCCAGGGCAGGGAGTAGAGGCGAAAAAGCCGCCAGGTCTTTAGAACTAGCTGTCGCTAACGCCCTGTCGCCTTTTGAGTATACCGACGCATTACGTCGTGGAAACTGGAAGAAGCTATCTGCCCCATCAATTAGCAGTTCGTCATCATTATCCGAAATGTATTTTTGGATAGATTTCTAGCCTGACATATGCTGTTTTTTCATCCACCACAAAAAGTACATAATTGCCACCCATATATACCGGTTACGATCAAGGTATACAGCATGAGTGCATAATACCAACGACCGGTCAACTTGGGGGTTTTGATAGGGGCCACGTTCATTGCGGCCATTACCATAAGCATGACATAGAGAGCAACAGCTGCAAGAGCTTGGTTCACTATCCCATTAAAGAGAAAGACAAAGGACAAAATGATAGCATTATTGTCCAGTGCTAGCCCCATGTAGGTTGACTTATCGACCAAGCCAAAAACATTAAAATAACTCAGTCGAAGTACCCCCGTCGCCACGATAATAAAAGCTCCAGGCAGGAACCAGAGGCTGTAATTTCCAAAACTCAGCAAAACAACAGCCGGGCAGATGCCGAAACTAACAATATCAATCAAGGAATCGAGTTGCCCCCCGAACTCTCGTTGTTTGTCATTCCGCCCTTTCATTTTCCGGGCAATAATGCCATCGGTCCAATCAAAGAATACTGCCCAGATGAGGCCAATCATCGCAGCAGCAAAGTTACCCAGAATAGCATAATAGATAGCGATAACTACGCACAAAAGACCAGCAAGAGAACATATGTTTGGCAGGTCTTTGGCAAAAGAGAGTATGGAAGGACGAGCATCTGATAAATTTGTTTCAGCCATTATTTTGTTCCCAAACCAACAATGTCCTGCAATGCTTCAACCAATCGTAGATTTTCAGGCTGGGTACGACTGGCTATGCGAAGATAACGATCAGACTCAGGCATGGTTTTCCCCGCACAATGTTTTATATAGATACTGTGATCAACAAACAGTTTTTTCGTGAGCTCTGGCCCGGATATGCTGTGATCTGGTACACGACAGAAAATATAATTGGCATCCGGTGGGTAAACAGTCATTCCCGGAATTGATCCCAGCTGTTTACAAAACAGATCTCGATCTTCCATTACCTGAGCACAGCTTTCACGAAATCTCTGTTTGTATTGAGGGGCTAGGCGCAGAAATTCCTCTGCAAAACCGTTAATGTTCCAGATATGCAGTCCTTGGCGGACACTCGCTAAAAACTCGGAATTGGCGGTAAGCATGTAACCGATACGAATACCACAAATTCCATACGCCTTACTCATACTCTTGAAAATTGTCAGATTATGATGTTTTTCAATTTCATTTTCAAGGGTCTCAGTGTCGCCGTTCCTTGCAAAATCAATAAACGATTCATCAACGATGAGCATGCAGTTATGGGGAGCCAATAGTTTCGTGAGCCGAACGAGTTCTTCCTTGGGAACCAACAATGAAGTGGGGTTATTAGGCGATACCACTACAGCGAGTTCTGCCTTGCAGCGGATAGCGGCATCAGCAAACTTGTCCACATCTAGTTGAAAAGATGGTTGAGGAAGATCAAACTGGACTACATTGCCGACAGGTGCAGCGTTTACATACTCATTAAAGGATGGTACCGGAACTATTATCTTTCGGCCCATTCCAGCAATAATTTTGATGAGTTCTGCAGCACCGTTGCCAACAGCTATTTTTTCCGGAGATTGACTTATCAGGTCGCCTACCAAGCATGCCAGATCATTCTGAGCAACTGGATAGTTAAGTACTAATTGCTTGATGTGATCGCTGGCGTAACTAAAAAATTCCTCTGGCGGGAAATAGAGATTATACAAATAGTTATGATCTATAAAGTTATGGCGCCAATAGCCTCCATGTTGATTGGAGATATATTCGTATCGCTCTTCTGGGGTAGTGGTTGCATCTGTCATCATAATTTACTGTAGTGAGTTTGAACGCGGTGCCATTACTAAAGATCCCTTCCTGTTTGGAGAGTATTTTGCAACCATTGAAGGATCAAAGGTTGAAAACATGGGAAATGACTGTGGTTGCGGTTGGGGATCACATATGAATTCAGCTGCCCGCAGATCAGTTAAGGTGTCAATTTCATACCAGCTGCTGGTATCAAAAAAGACAGGGGTAAAAGAGAGACAGCCCTCCTTTACCATATCAGCGAAAACGGTTTCATAATAGCCATTAACCATATTGTTGGAAATATAGTGATCCAGGCGTTGTTTTACCACTTGCCAGGTTGCAGATGAGAGGCTGTAAATATTGACTGTTTTGAAATGCTCTTCACCTGGGGTAACGGTCACGTTGTGAAATGCGTCGATCTCCATATGCTCATTCACCGTAACAGTGGTACCGTTCATCCAAGGCTCAATTTTTGCAACTGCGATTCGATCCGGGTACAGCATATCCGTCAACATTTCCGTATCGAAAACAAGATCACTTTCAACCAACAAAAAAGGCTCATCTATCACTTTTCGGGCAAGCCATAGGGAGTAAATATTGTTAGTGGTTTTATATAATGGGCTTGATATGTAAGTGATATCCATCCCAGCTTTTCGGGTCCCAAGATACTCACGAATACATTCGCCCTGATGCCCTATTACTATCACCAGCCGGTTAAAATTATGAGCCTGGAGAGTGGCAATCAATCTTTCCAGTATAGAGATTTCATTAACCGTAACGAGGCATTTTGGTGTCGAGTCCGTCAAGGGAGAGAGACGACTACCAGTACCGGCAGCCAATAATAGCGCTGTTCTTACTGGTTCATCGGCAAGGTCAGTACAAATGGTACTTTTCTTCATATTTTTTGTCCTTCTGAATTTATAGCCGGACCACTCCCTTAAAGATAATGGGACAACACTGCACGATGCAGTTTGAAGTGGTGCGGTTTGGGAAGTGTCGCTTTATTTTCTGCCGATTGGCTGAGGCCAGGTAGCTGAAGGGCACAAAAAACTGATAAATAGAATGGATTCAAGCAGTGAGGGAAGAAAGGTCTTCAATTATCAGAGAACTGAATAACCATTTCACGAGTTGAAGGTAATACTATACTGCAGTAGTCCAATTAACTCAATGTATTTCCGATATTATTACGTGACGCCAAAATTCAAACTGGGACTAAGTCGCTAAATGACGGACTAAAAACCTATGTTTACTCCTGTGAAAATCGCGGCGTTGAACTGTATGCTGTTGATGCTCTTATCCCACTGCATAGCAACACTTGAACAAACGAATGCTTCAGCAATGAAATCAGTTAAGTATGATCTTTCATAACGAAAAGCCCATACGGTCTGTTATATAAATGAGTGCTTATACCAATCTTAATCATTGGTAAGCGCAGAGGGTCACTTGAGGGTGATCTGGGGCAATCCGTATATTCGTCCTTGGAATAAGAACAAGCCGGACATGGCTTCAAAAATGCAGAAGACTTTGATTGATATTTTTACGTTTAGCAGTACTGAAGATCACTTAAGCAGGATCAGCTCAAGCCTGAGCCAAAACACCTCGACTTAGGCGAACCATCCGACCTAAGCTAAGGGCTTGAGTTGTTCCTCTTCCGAGGGAGCAAGATTTTCCGTATCCGTAGTAGGCTCCTGCTGTTTCTCAAGTTTTCGCTGTCTTTTTTCTTCTTTCTTTTTTTTCTTTGCTATTTCTTTCTGACGCTTTTCATATGAATAATTTGTTCTAGCCAAGGTTCTAGTCCTTTTATCACGTTATATTTTGAACAATAAAAAAAAAAGACCCCGCTGAACGCGAGGTCTTTTTTATTGCCTAACCAGGTACTACTGCTTAACTACGTTCTCTGCAGCAGGTCCTTTTTGGCCATCAACGATGTCAAATGTCACTCGGGCACCTTCATCGAGGGATTTAAAACCGTCACCCTGAATTGCTGAATGATGAACAAAGACATCCTTTCCGCCTTCTTCTTCAATAAAACCAAAACCTTTTGAATCATTAAACCATTTAACTGTTCCTTCTGCCATGGTGTACTACTCCTTTGTGCTGGTTCCCTTAAGAACCTTTTTGTTATAGAGCCGGATCGTTAACATACGACCCGGTAACTGTCTTTTTATGTAAAAGATACATTGATACTATTGTACTATCGCCTGATTGTGAACTAATTTTTTTTGCCCGACGCTCCGGGAAGCATTTTTAAGGCTAGACTCTTTTTTATAAACAAGCTTTTTGCCCAAAGAACGCTCTAAAGCTCTGGTCATTTTGTTGTCATCTGCCGTGGTAAATGTAAAGGCAGCTCCTGTACAACTAGCCCTACCAGTACGCCCAGTTCTATGGGTATAGGTTTCTGCAGTTGCAGGCATGTCAAAGTTGATCACATGGGAAATGCCTGAAACATCTATGCCTCGAGCCGCTATATCTGTGGCGACCAGAACATTATATGTGCCGCTTTTGAAGCCTTCCAGAGCTTGCTGTCGTTTCTGCTGCGACAGGTTCCCCTGAAGTGACGTGGCTTTGCATCCTGTTTTTTGCAGTTGAAAGGCAAGGCTCTTGGCCTTGTGCTTTGTTCTGGTAAAAACAATCGCTGTTGTGAGTTCTTTCTCTCGCAGGATTTTTTTCAGCAGGTTCGTCTTATTTCTCTGTTCAACCTTATAAAAAGAATGGGAGATGGCTGCCGTCGGCTTAGTATGGTTGATCTGCACGGTGGCTGGTTGAATAAGGATATCTTCAGCTAGGGAACGGATCTCTTTTGGCATGGTTGCGGAAAAGACAAGGGTCTGTCTCTTTCTTGGCAGCTTGCTTAAAATCCGGCGAATATCTGGTAAAAAGCCATGATCAAACATATGATCAGCCTCATCCAAAATCAGCATCTCCACTGTTGATAAATTGATGGCTTTACTGTTTGCCAGGTCAAGAAGGCGGCCGGGGCAGGCCACAACAATCTCTACACCCTTTCGGATGGCATTTATTTGGGCATGTTTACTGACCCCGCCATAGATAACAACGCTGCGTAAGTGTGTGTGTGCAGCCATTTTTTCAATATATGTATGGGTCTGTTCTGCAAGTTCCCTGGTAGGGGCCATGATCAGCGCTCGAACTTTTCCCTTTGGCCCGCTGTAAAGACGCTGCAGAATAGGCAGTACAAATGCGGCGGTTTTTCCAGTACCTGTCTGGGCAAGGCCAAGAAGGTCGCGTCCGGAAAGAACGGGAGGAATGGACTGCTCCTGGATAGGGGTCGGTGATACATAGCCACTATTATCTAGGGCTTTTTGGATCTGAGGGTGAAACTGAAAAACTGTGAAACTCATTAAAACTCCTTCTTTAACAAATAAGCACTGACCGATGGTTTTATAATTTCGGTTCTGGCTCTATAATGCAGCATCAAGGCCGCTTGTGTATGACAAATTTTTTGGGATTGTTTTTCTAATAAGGACTGACTGAATGGGAATTTTTCCAATTCTGACTCAGTTAAGATGTGGGGACAACGACCATTAGTTAGTTTAAAACTGTATTCCTTTTAAGCGATCAGCAAATTACTTTTACGATAGCGAAGGATGTACAAAGAGACAACAACTTAGGCGGGGAAACGTGAAAGAACATGCTTCTACTCAAAGTAGAGTTCAAATGTGAATTAAAGATACATCATACTATTTTTTATTGCAAGCAGAAAAAGTACGCTTAACGATTTTTTATATTTATCTTTCTTTTGAAAGAATGGAATGTGCCGGGAAAAACGTGTTTTGAATTGTTTGTTTCCCCTACAATGTCAACATGTTAAACGTTTTTTTTCACACTTGCCACAATACCACCTCGTGGTTTTTTCAATACGATTCTTTAATTTATTCTGGTGCAATTCAAGTTTAATTTTCCACTAATGGATGCAATCAACTCTTTGGGACAGTTTTATTCGCGGTAATAATACCAGTTAAGATAAAAAGCACACTGTAGAAATGCACCATGGTAATACTTTCCCCTAAAACAAGAAACGCTAACAACCCGCTAAAAAGCGGCAGGGTGTAATAGTTCATTCCAGCCTTTGTTGGGCCCAGGATCATAATTGCCCTGTTCCATAGCAAAAACGCAGTCAGTGCTGCAAAAACACCCACATACAGAATTGCAAGAAGCGTTCGCACCTCAAACTGTACGGGAGGAGTTACGGAAACTTCCCATAGAAAAAAAGGGAACAGAAGGAAAAGTCCTATCAGGAAAGTGCTGAGCTGAAACGCCCTGATGCTGAGTTCTTGAGGTTTACGTTTCAGCAGAATACTGTAAATGGCAAAAACAAGCGCTGCCAGCACCATCCAGATATCACCAATCGCAAAGGACAGCTCCTTCAGTTTTGCAAATTCCCCTTTCGTTATCAGCAAGACAACTCCCACCACAACAAGCAGTATCCCTATTGCCTTATACACCGTGATCTCTTCGCCATAAAATAGCCGCTGCAAGATCACAATAAAGATCGGAAAGCTAATAGATATCAAAGAGAGGTTTATAGCAGTTGTGGTTTGTCCTGCTATATAGATAAGAGTGTTAAATATTGTGATGCCAAGACATGACGTTACAAGCAGATAAGGCAGGTGTTTTTTAAGAGTTGCCCGCTCAGCAACAAGGGGCTTTGCAGCAAAGGGGAGAAAGACAAGAACAGCTACCACCCAGCGCCAGAAAGCAAGACTAACCGGCGGAATGCTCTCATTGAGGCCACGGGCAATAATAAAGTTTCCAGACCAGATAGCAGTTGCAGAAAGGGCACACAGATATCCGATCAAACGATTAGGCGGTTTCCCTTTCAAAACGACTGGATCCCTTGAGTAAAACAGGGAAGAGCATACGCCTTTTGTATTTCTTCGGGGGAGGCATTGCTGCCACTGCACTGCAAAACAACACTTTTCCCTTTTAAGCGTTCCCCTAACTGAATGGCTGCCATTAGAGTTGACGCCCCGGCCCCCTCAACAAGGTTCTGAGTATAATAGGCGGAAAGTGCTATCCCTTCATATATCTCTGTTTCTGAAAGGAGTACAAAATCCTCCAGCTGATCTCTATATATTCCAAATGGGATTTCATAGCCGGTACCCGTTGCAAAACCACCTGCAAAGGTTTCATTTGCTGTAGACTGAATCGTTCCTGCCTTCCAGGACAAGTAGGCAGCGCAGGAACTCTTTGCCTGTACTGCATATATTTCAACACGGGGCGAGATAGCTTTTAGAACCGTCACCGCTGCAGCCGCCTCACTTCCTGCACCAATAGGAACAATCACCGCATCCACATCGGGAAGCGCCTCAACAATCTCAAGAAATTCCGTTGCGACCCCGTTTATCAAATGAGGTTCATTGGCGGGATGAACAAAATAGAGACCTCTTTTCGCAGCAAGACTCTCAACCACCATGGAAGATTCTTCAAAAGTCTTCCCCGCCTCAATAAGCTCCGCTCCGGTCTCACGGATTTTTCTGTTTTTTGCCGGATTATTGTTTTCGGGTACCACAACCACAGCTTCAAGCCCAAACCAGAGTGCCGCGGTTGCCACGGATATGCCGTGGTTCCCAGTCGAAAAGGTGATCACACCTACAACACCAGTCTGTTTTAGATGATGCATCAGATTAACCCCACCACGCACCTTAAAGGAACCGGTTGGGTTATGATTTTCATGCTTGATATACAGCTGGGCCCCAAGCACTCTGGATAGCCCTTCGTAGTGGGTCAAAGGGGTTAAAGGCAGGTGCCTAGAGACCGTTTTCTGTGCCCTAATGGCCTCAAGCAGAGATACGGGAGTTTTTTTTGTTGGCAATTGCATATTTAGAAGGCGAGCTTTAAGACCACAAAACCGCCAACGAGCAAAACAACGAAGACGATGCAGAGAAGGTTAAAATACTTATCGATAAACTCTTTAGCAGGGGTCCCCCACTTATGCAGCAGCCATGCAACAAGAAAGAAACGGCAGGCCCTTGCAAGGATCGAGGCCATCAGGAAAATGGGAAGATTAACGCGGGCAACACCAGCTGTAATGGTGGTTAGTTTATAAGGCAGTGGCGTAAGGCCAAATACAAATACAATCCAGGCATTCCAATGGTCGTATACCTGAAACAGATACTCTCCGCCGAGTGCACTCCCCATGCTGGAGATAAGGTAGGATGGAAGCGCAATATCAAGCCTGCCGTCCACGTCAACAAGTGTCACATGAGCCACATTCTCTACAATCCAGCGCCCCATTGTATCCCAGGCAAAAACGCCAATACCATATCCAGCAAGCCCACCAGCAACGGATGCAAGGGTGCACCAGAAGGCATACTTATACCAGCGACTTGTTGCTCCAAGAACCAGAGCAATCAGTAAAACATCAGGGGGGATGGGGAAAAAGCTTGATTCAGCAAAGGAGAGAAGAACAAGGGCCAGCAAGCCATACTTGCTGTCTGCCCAGTGCAGCATCCAATCATAGAGGCGGCGTACGGGGCCGCTTTTTTTTACCGTTTCTTCAGTCATGACAAGCTCGTAAAAGATCAAATTCGGGATAAAAAAGAAGATAAGCACAGATTTCGAAAAGCTTCATATGCAGGGCGCGCACAACGAAGCAGATAAAGAGTTTTCACGACGCCATCGGTCATACTTCGTTCACTCTCTCAAGAAGCAACAGCGCGGCTTGTTACTGCCAGCCATGTTCTCCGATCAGACTGACAAAGCGGACACTTTCAAGTCGTTCAACGGTAATTTCACCATCCCTCTTTGTGAGATATTGCAATTCCTGCACATCACGTTCCCCAACGGGAATCACCATACGCCCGGGATCAGCAAGTTGATCGATTAAAGGTTGAGGGATTACAGGACCGCCTGCAGTAACAATAATGGCATCATAGGGTGCATACTCCTGCCAGCCCATGGTACCATCGTCAAGACGGGAGAGAATATTATAGTAATGGAGCTGATCAAACACCTTTCGGGCACCGGAGAGAAGAACATGAATTCGTTCAACGGTGTGCACCTTCTCGCAAAGCCTTGAGAGGACAGCGGCCTGGTATCCCGAGCCGGTACCAATCTCAAGAACCTTCTCAGTTCCCTGCAGCTGCAGAGCCTGAGTCATTGCCGCCACTACGAGTGGCTGGGAAATCGTCTGATCACTGGCTATGGGAAGAGGATGATTTCCGTAGGCCCTTCCTTGCTGAGCATCTTCGACAAAAAGATGCCTTGGGACCTCCGACATGACTTGCAAAACACGTTCATCACTAATACCCCGGGACAGCAGTTGCTCCTGTACCATGCGCGCCCGTATTGTGACAAAACGATCTATCACTTCTTTTCAGTCTCCTGCCAGGAATAATCGTCCTGCCAGTCAAACTCATCGTCATCAAAACCACGATAATTACAGGTTGTAACCATATCACCAGAAAAAGCTATAACCACCATATTATAGCCGTCTGCATCAAATGCCCCACCCACAAGCGGTGTATCCTGAAACATTGAGCGATCCTCTTCGTAATAAGCCCACTCTTCGGTATCAGCATTGACCATACGCTTCGAATCAGGCTCTCCCATAAGAAGAACAACTTCCTCACGTGTGGACTGACCTGCCTTAATCATACAGACATCGGAAACAAGATGGCGTGTAGGTGTCCCGGAGCAACCCACCATAGATAGGGCAAGAAACAGAACAGAGAGAAAACAAAGAGAACGAATGGTATTTAGCATAGGAATCTCCTGCAAAAAAAAAAGAACGGTTGAAAACCGTGAAGTTACTCACTTTCAACCGTTCTATAGCGTGCCGAGGTGCTTTTTTCAATAGTTAAGTGAAACTCAAGCCCCAACGGCTTTATTGAGAATTTTATAGTTCCTCTCAACCATCACCATGGGATCAACGACAAGACCTGCTTGAATCATAGCATTGTCATAGATTTGTGCCGCCACATCGGAGGCAAAGGATTCGTCAGTTTTTACCAGTTCAGCAAGCTGTTTAATAAGCGGGCTTGCAAGGTTAATTTCAAGATTCTTCTTACTGGCCTCGGGGGTAATTCCTTTTTCCATACGGCTTGCAGCCATAATACGTTCCATGGAAGAGGTCATGTGGCCATCGGGGTTCACGATCATTGCTGGAGAATTTACAAGACGCTTGGACTCAATAACGTCAGCAACCTTATCATCAAGACTCGTCTTCAACCAGGCGACCAGCTCACCACTGGCCTTATCGTCAAGTTTTTCAGCCGTATCCTCACTTTGCTTATCGTCACCACTCTTTGAAAGATCAAGATCGGCACGATCGGCAGAAACCAGTTTCTTTCCATCGAACTCACCTAAATGGTTGAGTACAAAATCATCGATGGGCTCCATGGTGTAAATGATTTCGATATCCTTTTTATTAAACATCTCCACATAGGGGCCAGCTTCAATGGCTGCCCGGTTGGGACCATTAATATAGTAGATTTCTTCCTGCCCTTCCGCCATGCGTTCCACATATTCTGCAAGTGACGTAGGTTTTCCGTCTTCAGAACGGGAAGACTCAAAACGGACTAGCTGTGCCAGTTCCTTCTGAAATTCATAGTCCGAGGTCACCCCTTCTTTCAGGTAGATGCCAAAGGTATTCCAGAAATCAAGATAACCGTCGGAGTCACGCTTTGCTTCTTCTGCCAAAAATTTCAAAAATCGCTTGGTAATCACCTTACGAAGCTTCATTACCAGTGCGTTATCCTGGAGGGCCTGACGGGAAATATTAAGAGGCAGGTCTTCACTGTCCACCACACCTTTCAAAAATCGCAGCCACTCGGGAAGAATATTTTCAGAATGCTGATCAATCAACACTCTCTGGCAATAGAGATTCACACCGGGATCAACACGGCCAAAGCCCATGGCTTCAAAATTTTCCTTGGGAACAAACAGTACAGCATTGATGGCAAGCGGCGCATCGACTGAAAAATGAAGACGAAACTGAGGCTCATCCATCGCATTCCCGACAAACTTATAGAAGTCATTGTACTCTTCGTCCGTAATCTCATTTTTACTTCTGGTCCAGATAGCCTGAACAGTATTTACGGTATCGCCTTCCAGTTTAATAGGAAAAGGAACAAAGGTTGAGTATTGTTTAATAATGCTTTCAACCTTCCACTTCTTGTCATAATCATGAGCATCATCTTTGAGGTCTATGATTATTTTTGTACCGCGATGAAGCCCGCTTGCCTCTGAGAGAGTGAAACTTCCTGCACCCTCGGAGACCCATTCATTTCCTTCAGAACCATCCCAGGAACGACTCTGCACTGTCACCTTCTTTCCAGCCATAAATGCTGCATAGAAGCCCACACCAAACTGGCCGATAAGGCTCACATCTTTTCGAGCAGCTTCAGCAAGTTCCGCCACAAAATTCCCAGAACCGGAATGGGCAATGGTCCCGAGATTGGTTTCAAGCTCCGCACGGGTCATGCCAATACCTGTATCGGTAATGGTCATGGTGTGCTTCTCTTCATCGAGATCAATGCTCACTTCAAGGGGAACATGGTCATCAAAGACATCATCTTTGGTTAAACTCTCATGTCGCATCTTTTCAAGAGCGTCGGAACTATTAGAAATAAGCTCACGAATAAAAATGTCACGCTCGGTATAAAGTGAATTAATTACGATATCTAAGAGTCTCTTGGTTTCCGCCTGAAACTCATGGGTTGTAGCCTGTTCTGTCATTTTAGTATTCTCCTCTTACAATTCATAAGAAATAAAGGGAAAACAGCCCTCAATTCCATTGCTTTTTCTTATCAAGTCGGCCAAAATGATAAGCACATATGGTGTACTGTCAAGCCGTCTTCACAGAGTAGCACCATACAAACCATCACCCTGGTATGAAATCAATGGTAAAAGATACAGTGATCATCGGAGCCGGCCTTTCAGGACTGAGCGTTGCCTGGAAACTAAAGCAGATCCCGGACCATTCCGTCCTACTACTCGAACAGTCCGACAGAGCTGGTGGGGCTATCTTCAGCCACTCTGAAGATAGCTATATTGCAGAATGGGGGCCACATGGTTTTCTTGATAATTGCCCTGAATCTCAAGCACTTCTTGCCGAAACAGGATTGGACAAAGAATGTCTCAAGGCACCACTGTCCAAATTTGTTCGCTACGTCTGCATAGATGGCAAGCTAAGACTGATCCCCCAATCTCCACCAAAGATTCTTGCGGCACCACTTATCTCACCCCTTGCAAAACTTCGTGTTGCAGGCGATTTTTTCAAAAAACCACTCCAGGGGGAGCCCACGGTAAGTGAATGGGTCGCGCATCGTTTCGGTAAGGCATTACTCCCCTATGTGGACGCTGTATTTACAGGAACCTACGCAGGCGATCTGGAACGACTGGTGATTGATGGGGTTATGCCGGGAGTCCGCAAGATTGAAAAGGAACATGGCTCTGTTATCTACGGACTGCTGAAAATAATGAAGGCGGCCAAAAAAAACAAAGAAACCAAGAAGAAAGGGCTTCCTGCCATGACCAGCTTCCCCACCGGTATGAGTAGATTATCTGAACGCTTATACGAAAACGTAAGCGATGACGAGATACAACTCAACTCATACGCAACAGAAATTTCAAAGGAAGACAAGGGCTGGAAAGTGACCACTGCTGATGAAACGTACAGATGTCGCAATCTGGTGCTCGCTCTTCCCGTAAATGGCTCGCTCTCCCTGCTCAAGGAGCTGGTTGCGGCACCGCCAATTCCCACAATCCCCGAGGCAAGGATTTTAACCATTGCCATGGGATTTGGACCGGAGGCACAATTGCCGCCTGGTTTTGGCTTTCTGACCCCCGAGCAAGAACAGCGATTTTGCCTCGGAGCCCTTTTCTCCTCAAATATGTTCCCCGGTCGTGCGCCAAAGGACCATATCCTGCTGGAAGCACTTATTGGCGGTCGCAGGCACCCCGAGCGTCTCGAACTTGACGATGAGACATTGATAAAAGAGGCAGTGCAGGACTTACAACAGCTGCTGAACCTGCCCAAACCACCATGCTACGCCAAAGTTCTCAGACCACGTGGCGGCATCCCTCAATTAGAGAAAGGATACCCAGCACTGCTTGAATGGCGCAACGAAACGGTAAAAAAAGAAAAGGGGCTCTATATCACCGGATTCGGCTGGGAAGGAATCGGACTCAACGATATGATCAAAACCGCGTTTCGGGTAAGTGAAGCTATCAAACAGGGAGAGCGGGATGGCGGAGAAGAGAATGCAGAAGTAAAAAAAGTATACTTTTAACTCTTTACCATACATCAGATACTCCCCGAAAAAAATCCGTCCCCCTAGCGCCTGACACAAAAACGATTGCACCTGGTATTTGTTCAGGCGAAAGGGATTCGCGACCAAGTCATTTTGTATCCAGCTGGATATTGCAAAGGCAACTCAAACAACAAAGTAAATAGCAGCTATCTTTCGCTATTCACTCCGCCGCTCTTTCAAACAAGTGGTACAGCCCTGTGGCTATAATCCATCAATAATTTTGTTAAAAGTGGTACTCGGACGCATTACAGCAGTCACTTTCTCAAGCTCAGGCATAAAATATCCGCCCAGATCCACCGCCTCCCCCTGACAATTGATCATCTCTTCAACAATTATTGTCTCATTCTCTTCAAGTACCTGAGCAACTCCTGCAAATTTTTTCTGTAATTCAATATCTTTAGTCTGCGCAGCAAGTACCCGTGCCCAACTTAATGCCAGATAAAAATGACTGCCCCGAATATCAATTTCACCAACTTTTAAGGCGGGAGACTTCTCGCTTTCAAGAAAATCACCAATTGCCTGATCCAGAGTTTCCGCATAAATTGCGGCCTTTTCGTTATTATATGTTGCAGATAAATGCTCAAACGAGGAGACCATGGCACAGAATTCACCGAGCGAATCCCAGCTCAAATGCCCTTCTTCAAGAAGCTGCTCCACAAGTCTAGGAGCAGAACCGCCAGCCCCCGTCTCAAAAAGACCTCCTCCATTCATAAGAGGTACAATGGAGAGCATCTTTGCACTGGTTCCAAGCTCCAAAATGGGAAAGAGATCGGTCAGATAATCACGAAGCACATTTCCAGTAACGGAAATGGTATCCTCACCTCTTCTGATTCGTGCAATGGACTCGCGCATCCCTTCAATCGGGGTCACTAGGTGCACATCAACATTGCCTGCATCATGCCCCGGAAGATACTCATTCACCTTGGCGATGAGCTCAGCATCGTGGCCCCGAGCCGGATCAAGCCAGAAAAGGGCCGGAGTACCTGTTGCTCTGGCACGGCTTACTGCAAGCTTCACCCAGTCCCGAATAGGTGCATCCTTGGTCTGACACATTCTGAAGATATCGCCCTCCTCAACGTTCTGCTCAAGAAGTACGGTATCTTGCTGGTCAAGCACTCGAATCACACCGTCCGCAGGGACCTCAAAGGTCTTATCATGGGAGCCATACTCTTCAGCCTTTTGCGCCATAAGCCCAACATTGGAAACACTCCCCATGGTTGCCGCATCAAAAGCGCCATTTACCTGACAGTCACGTATAACTTCTTGGTAAATAGTGGCGTAACAGCGATCGGGAATCATGGCATTGGTATCATGAAGCTTATCGTCAGGCCCCCACATCTTCCCACCATCACGAACCACGATTGGAACCGATGCATCAACAATTATATTGTTTGGCACATGGAGATTGGTTATTCCCTTGCTGGAATCCACCATGGCAAGTTCACCATTGCTCTTATACACCTCCATGATATCATTTTTAATCTCTTCTTGTTGCACGTCTGTCAGAGACTCGATACGACCATAGACATCTGCTAGCCCGTTGTTCACATTGACCCCAAGGCTTGCAAACAGTTCCCCATGCTTATCAAAAACATCTTTGTAGAATACGGAAACACAGTGACCAAACATGATGGGATCCGAGACCTTCATCATGGTGGCCTTTAAGTGGAGCGAAAGAAGCACTCCATCCTTTTTGGCCGCCACAATCTGAGCTGCAAAAAACTCACGCAGCCTGCGTACATTCATAGCAGAGGTATCAATCACTTCACCTGCGAGCAGTGGAATAGAAGGATTCAAGACAGTTACCGTACCATCTGCAGCATGACATTCAATACGCACATTACATGGAGCAGTGACGGTGGTTGATGTTTCACTTCCGTAGAAGTCTCCATCTTCCATATGACTCACCCGACAGTTTGATACTTCAGGCCATTCCCTCATCATACCATGGGGCCTTTTCTGGCCAAATCGCTTAACGGATGCAGCGGCCCTTCTATCTGAATTCCCCTCTCGCAGCAAGGGATTCACGGCACTCCCAAGTATCTTGGAGTAACGCAAATGAAAACCTTTCTCTTCTTCAGTCTTAGGCTCTGCCGGGTAATCTGGAAGAGCATATCCCTTCCCCTGAAGCTCTTTAATAGCATCGACGAGCTGCGGAATGGAGGCACTAATATTGGGTAGCTTCACAATATTGGCTGTAGGCTCCTTTACAAGTATGCCAAGTTCACTTAAATCATCTGCAATCCGTTGCTCTTTGGTCAGCTGTTCTGGAAAATTCGCAATAATCCGACCAGCCAGTGAGATATCTTTTTCCACCAGCGAAAAACCGGAGCCCCTGGCAAATCCCTGTAAAACAGGCAGGAGCGAATAGGAGGCAAGGGCAGGCGCTTCATCAACTTTGGTATATATAATCTTCTGGTCAGTCATAGGGATTCCTCACGTTTCTTCTGGGGGGAGGCCATCAAAAAATGAATTTATTTCATCTAACTCCTGACGGCAACAAACAGAGACACCGCGACAACAAAGAGTTAGAAAAAACGCATTTTTGAACAGATAATAGCTTATTTCAGGTCAGTAGTGTCCGGTTAGAAAGTTGCATGTCCTTTTTTTAACCGCTTCCGGTGT
>CAZDJE010000003.1:0-73989 GCA_964505715.1 uncultured Desulfocapsa sp.
CAACTCACACACAACTCTTCAAGAAGAGGCGACAACTATTCTGACACAGGGGGGTGTTTACTGGGATGAAATGTACAAGATTGACTGAATCAATGATAAGAAAAGAGAAGGAATTCAATAAAGAATAGAGTTCCTCATTGAACGATTCCAGTATAAAATATACAGAGGTACATTATGAATTTTAAAATTCTTACGATTATTTGCTCTCTTCTGCTGCTTACTGGTTGCTTAATGGTCACATCTGCCTGGTCTGGTCCCCGTGATAAAAAACTATCGCTTCATAAGTCTGCAATTCAAGACGGTAAGGATTTAGGTGAACGGAAAGACAAAGACATTGGCGAAGGCAAAGGCAAAGAAAGAAAGTCAGTGAAGAGAAAAGTGGCCCAAAAAGCTGGTGCAGCCGCGGTGACAGGGGTTGCAGTAAAAAAACTGAGGTCCGGTACAAAAAAAGCAGTGAAAAATGTAGTAGAGTAATTTCTCCTACGGGGGTGGGGAGGGCTCAGTATTGATTGTATGGTTTTTATCGACGGATCAGCTGCTTTTTAATAGTGGTGATAAAACAGCAGTATCGACATGTCGGCGCATTGTGGCATTGGTTCTCGTCTGAGGTAATTGTATCTGTTTGTATCAGCGAGAGATGCATTGTGTGAAATATATAATGCATTATATAGGATCATTGGCTGGAGTAGTGTACCAGTACATAAAAGAGCTTTGCTGACTGTTGAGGGTGGATCCTCGCTGATATCTCTAGATTCCGTGAGGGCGATTTTACCTATCCAGTACTGGTATAGTATTTGATATTCAAGAAAGCCTACTTGTTCTCAAGTCCGAACTTGTTGAAAAACAGACAGTCGATAAACGGTATGTTTTTTAACAGGAGGATTTTGGTTTCTCCGAAACGATTTGTAGACAAGAAAGTCGAAAGGTCAGCTCCAGAATAATTATTCTGGAGCTGACTTCAACCCCTATGACAGTTGAATAGCGAACTGCCTTTAATCAGCTTCCCAGAAGTCTTCTTTTTCTGCACCGCACTTAGGGCAAACCCAGTCCGCTGGAACTTTTTCCCATGGGGTGTCTGGATCAACTCCATTCTCATAATCACCTTCTGCCGGATCGTACACATAGCCACAAGGGCATTCCCATTTTTGCATGATTTGTCTCCAATTCAATTGAAAATATTTTATGATTAATTCTGCTTAGGGCCTTTCGAGTGATTTGATATCAGTCACTCCAAACAATATCCCATTTTCGGAACTGTTTCTCTGAGGAAATTTAGTCCTTATCAAAATACAGTATTAGTAAGCTTTACCATAGTTACTGTGAGAGTAGCAAGTGTTATTTGCAGCGTCATATTGTACGTTTTATCCGGCTGTTAATGGTGGATATTGCTGAAAAAGAATCATGATGTTTAGGCTGGGGATGTTCCACCCTGTGGACATTAAGCATAGATAGATTCCAAATAAAGTAAAATATGCAACTTGAATAGCACGGTATTTCCATACAGGTATTATTCCTTCGAATTCTTCAAAGAAAAATTTCTGAAGGAGATATAATCCTGCAATTTCGCTTAAAAATATAAAGAAAATACCATAGGTGGGATAAATCCATTCTGGAACCGTAATGGTGACACGCTCAAGCCATTCCCAGGAAAGCTGTCGTCCCAGTGTGGGAAAAAACTCCGGAAGATGTCTGATTGTATAATTCATTCTGCTCACCAGTTCACCAGCAAAGGCCAGAGGCAGAAAAATTGGTATCATCGGAGAGAACCGGCCCATTAAATCATCATGGTATACACCAAAAAAAAGATCACCATAGCTGATAGTGACATGGACAATAGCAAATCCAAGGACCAGAGGGATTGCATACAGGCCCATTTGACAGACCGAGTTATACATACAGACATCTTGAATTTTATCCATCAAATTAAAGATGTTTTGATCCAGAAAGCGAGCAAGCTGGGATCCCATAAGGAAAGGGACCATCATCGTACAGGTAATCAATTTTCCTTTTCGTATAATGAGTTCAGCGAGGGGGGGACGCACATTCAGCTGTGGCGAATTATGAGGACAGAGGTGCAGGCAATGACCACAAACGAGACAGTTCAGATTATTGGTGACTTTAACTGCCCCCAGGGAAATTGGGCAGCCCGGGAGATCTTCTGTTCCTTTGATGCAGTTGTGGGTTGTGCAGTAACGACAAACCTTGTGGTCTGGTCTGAACTCAAGCCAGGAGATTGATGAGCCAATTCCCATGACTGTACCTAATGGACAAAAATACTCGCACCAGGATTGTTTTGAAAAAAGTAGGGCACAGAATGTTGCTCCTGCCCAGATGCTTAACAAGAGCCATGCAGTTTCTTGTGGGCTGTCCTTCATTCCGGTGGATTCTTCTATCCAGATAATCAGTATAAAAAACCCGACTGCAATTTCCGTACTGTTTTTTACGATAATTTTGGGAACTTGTATCTCAAATGACAGGCCCAAGGATTGCAAAAACGTTCCAGTCGATGGGAACGGACAGACGCCACACCACATTCTTCCGACAAAAAATAGACTGAATATGACCAATGGCCACCAAAGTCCCCAACAGAGATACAGCATACTGTTTTGCTTTGGATCCTGAGAACCAAAGAATCCCATGATGACTAAACCAACCAGCATACTGACAAGAAATCTACGCCAGAGGTGATGGAGTCTTTGATTTAAAAAGAGTTTATAAAATTTTGGAAAGGCGACAAAGAGATTAAATCGAGAATCGGAACCTGAAAAGATGGTTTTGAAAATTTTTAAAAGAACGCATGATGCTTTTTTAAGCATCTTTACGGAAGAATCGTTTTTTCAATTGAAACCCTGCAATGAGAGCTGCAATATAAGTTACAAGAAAGAGTAGGGTGACCGAAACTCCTAGCATGCCAAAAGGGTGTGATGGGAGAAGGAAAAGATAGGGTTGACCTGAGGCCACAGGTAGAACGCGATCGTCTAGGCTGGTGTTGAGCCATGCCATAACGAGAAAAAGAGGTAAAAGGTAAATAAGAACATAGCGGAAATAATGTTGTGCCAGGTAGGTATTAAAATCCTCATCAATTGATTGATCAGCTGAGGTGAAGAGGGCGTCCCTGTGTTTCAGGTCGGGAATAATACCGATGGTATCTCTTTGAGCCTTTTGGGCAGTAAACTTTTTACGGAATATTTTGTCCTTCGTTTCAACGTCAAGCACACTGCGTACATAAAAAGCTAACAACACAGTACAAACAGCAACCACCATTACCTGACCACTTTGAGGAACAGAAAGGAGAGCTAGGCCATCGAGAAAGACAAAATCAAGGAGATTTTTAGCACCTAAAAAAAGCGGTTGAAGTATTCCATAAAAAATTGCATCAAGAATACTGTTTACTATCTGCATATTCGCCCTAGTACTTTGAATAGCTGAGTTTTAGTGAATGTTCCTGCCTGCAAATAACAATGGGGTGAAGTCTCCCTCACCCCATTGTTGATTGGTCTGCATACCACACTCGTGATAATAAGCGCAGTAATACTTTTTTAACGCATAAACCAGATAAGTCCGGTGTACTTCAGACAGGTCAAGATCAAGGCACCAGCGAGAAGTCTTTTGAGCAAGATTTCTGGCATTTTCTTCTGAATTTTTGGACCAATAACACCACCACACATTGCACCAGCAGCAATCAGAGCTGCCATAATCCAATCTGGCTGATATCCCATCATTACGTATTTCGCGATACCACCAATCGAGGTGGAAAAAGCTCCCGCAAGGGCAATTGGTACGGCAAGATACATCGGATACCCAACCATAGTGGTCATGAAAGGCATAAACATAAACCCACCACCAACACCAAAAGAGGATGCTACAATTCCCATTACAATACCACCACCGAACATAAGAAGTGGTTTGGCAATAAAGGTCTCACCCCAGAAACGCATTTCGAATCTGATAGGATGAAATTTGTCAAATTCAATGGAGCCAAGTTGCATAGCTTTTCCTGATTCTTTGGCTTCCTTCACTGCGGCATTAAATTTTTGAACAATGGCTTTCATTGCCTTTTTCTTTTCGATAGAGCTGGCTAATGATTCGATATAGAGTTTGATACCAATAACCAGACATATCATTCCGAGATAGAATTTAAAAGCTGCAAGGTTCAGATACTTTGCTGAAAGAGGGGGTCCAATAAAAAATGCACCAATAACGATACCAATGGCAAATGGAATTGCTACTGGATAAGCAAATCGCTTCTCTTTCAAATAACTGAGCAGTCCACTAATAGGTGAGCAGAGAGTGAGAAATAAGTTAGTTGGTTTAATGGTATTACCGGCATTGATACCGATGGGACCGTTGGTACCAATTGCTGTAATCTGAAAAGCTGCTGTGAACAATCCACCAGCTGCGCCCATGATAACAAAAAGAATACCAATGATAAATGTACCACCAAAAACGATCAGGGGATTCATATACACATTTCCGGTTTTAAAGAAAAATCCGGATTTTTCAATGCTGAATGTGTCTAGCTTCTGTCCATTTACATAGACAGCCATAACGGTATCTGGATAGAGATTTTTGTAGGGGGTCATTGAAACGGAATATTTTCCGGTGGCCTTGTCAAGAGCAACAGTAACGCCTTCATTCCACTGTTCAGCATCGGCACCGTAATCACTCATGATCATACGAGCATTTCCACCAGTGCTAGGCTTCTCTTTAACAATAGTGTTCATTCCGAATTTGTTCTCGTGAGCATAAACCAGCATTTTCCACTGCTCTTCAGTGGTTATAGGGCCCAGCATGGCTTGCGCTGCAGGATCAAGATCTCCCCAGGATTTGATCTTATTGACTTTGACATTGTACTTAAACGGAGGAAAGGCAAAGATTCCTGAAGTTTGACCTTTGGGGGAAACTTTAGGTGTTGCCAAGGACTCAGGGCTGCTACTAACCACATAAAAAGATGGTGGAATAGCAGTGTCGCCAAAAATGTTCTTGCCTTTTTTGCCGTTCATTAAACGTTCTTTTTCTTTGGGACCGGGTGAATTCTTCGCGGAGAACATTTTGTCTGTACAGACAACCACAAAGAGCTCCTGGCCCGGGTCAATGCTGCCTTCTACTCCGATGGCAGTACCCGCTTTAACTGATTTTGCACTTAATGTCCCTTGGCTGGCAATGGTGTTACTACTCGCAAACACCAAGCCTGCAATGACAATTAAGAGTAATGAAATTCTTTTCATACTTCCTCCTTAACTTTGTGTATAATTTGGTGAACTTAACTGAAAATCATTTTATTTTTACAATTTTCGCGTCCCCAACATAATCACGGCTTTCAAAACCGGTCATGCTGGTCATTTTTTTTGTAAGTACTCCAATTTCTTTCAGATTTCTGATGATCGTGCCCACATCATCAATAAGGTCTTGGGGTTCAAGATCCTCTTCAAGAAGCTGTGCAGTACCAAGGGCAGCAAACAGAGGAGAGTTAATTTCGTGGGCAACGGTTCCAGCGAGTTCCACAACTCCCTGAAGTTTGACGCGTTCCAGTTGCTCTTCCTCGAGCTGTTTTTTTGCAGTGATATCACGAATTACTTCAATCACATATTGAACTTCACCGTCTGGACCAAGCATGGGGGATGCTGTTCGTTCGCACCAGCTTTCATGATCGTCCCGAATAATACTGTGGGTATAGGCAGCACTTTTTCCGGTTTTAAGCACTCGGTTCACGGGACAGTCACTTTCATCACATTGCTGATCTTTCCAGAGCAGATCATAATCACCACCTAAGAGCTCATTTTCAGAACGGTCCATAACCTCCTGCAGAATTTTGTTGACCAGAATAAGATGTTTTTCTTTGTCGACAACCAGAAGCTGCGGTCTTATGCAGTCCAGGATATTGGTCAAGAATCTTTCGTTTTCCTCAATCTGATTAAAAAGAAGAGTAATCTGTTGATAGGTTTTGGCGTTTCGAATTGCAACGCCACCAACTTCCGCAGCAGTGACAGCAAAATTAATTTCACTGCTGGTGAAACAACGTGTTTCATCGGAAAGGATACGGAGTACTCCAATAACATCGTTTCCCGCTTTTATGGGGACGGAAAGAAGGGATTTGATACCCTCTTTTTCCATATTCTTTTTATAAAAAATCCGGTCATCCTGTCTCACGTCAAAGATAGAAACAGGAGAACCGGAGAGTGCAGCCGCTACATTTTTTTCATTTTCCACCTGACCACGCTGAAGGTAGGCTTCAGACAAGCCATGAGAGGCAACAAGCTCTAGTTTGTTGCTCTGAGACTGGAGCAGTCGGATGGAACAGCCTTTACAACCAAGGGAAAGTGGTAGTCTTTCCACAATGGTGTCGAGTACTGCAGAGAGATCAAGGCTGGAACTCACCAAGGTGGAGAGTTCCTGAATCTCTTTCATAAAGTTGACCTGATTCTCCATTTCTGTGAACATTCTACTGTTGGAAATGGCAATACCAACCTGTTCGGCCAGGGCCATGGAGAAGGAGATTTCGTCAGTTGTGAAGACGCGCTTCTCCCGGGTTAGAAGGCGAAGCATCCCAATAATACTGTCTTGAAAAATAATGGGCAGAGTGAGGACGGATTTTATGCCCTCACTCTGAACCAGTTCCTGATCATGATGACTGAGTTCAAGGTCAACATCAGTCTTTGCTACAGGATACCCGGAACGAATCATCTCCATGGTCTCTTCCGTATCAATACTGAAACGGGAGATATATTCCACGGAAAGGCCATGGGCAGCGCCCATAACAAACTTACAGGTCTCGGCATCAAGCAGACGAATGCTTGCCGCATCCACTGCCATCAGATCAGGCAAGCTACGGACAATTGTGTCCATAACCTGTTGATGATCAAGGACCATTGCAGTTAGCTTGGTGACCTTTTGAAAGACCTTAAGGTATTTCTGTTCCTGTAACAGAGGCATGATACTGTTAATTGCTCGGGTTAAATTTTCTCGATTTTGGTCTTGATATATTTCAAGGGTGGTGTCGCAGTCCACTTACAGGCCGTATTGGGCCGCAGAAGTTCGTTGCTGTTAAATCCCTTGAATTGAGGATACTTAGGATCTCCTTCAAGACCATATTTGTGTCCAAAACCACCAGCTGTTGCCAGCACTCCCTGGCGAATTCCCCAGGTTACCTTGGCTTTTGCTTCGATGGAAGACCAAGGAGAACTAACTTTCACTGTATCGCCGTCACTGATTCCAAGTTCCTTGGCATCCACGTAGTTAATCCAAACAGGATTACTTCCACACGCCTTCATAAGAGAAACATTCCAGAATGTAGATGTGTGTTCATGCTCAAGAACCCTGAAAAAACCAAGGATCATAGGATGCTCAGAATCTGGCTCTAGATCTGGCCAGTCTTCCCATGGATCTTTGTAATCAGGAAGACCATCAACGCCATTTTCTTCAGCGAGTGGATTGATGAAGTTATACTTTCCGGTTTTGGTGTTTCCGGATGAGCCATAACCTACGGGTGGGTTCATGGAACCCCATTCTTTATATTTGTAGTACTCATGTTCATCGGTGATGTGATATCCGACTTTACGTAATTCTTCTAGAGTAATTGGTTGATTTCGAAGCTGGTTTTCTAGGAATTCATCTTCATTTTTCCAGGTGAAAAATTCACCGTAACCAAGTCGCTTAGCGATTTCCTGGAAGATGGAGACAACCGATTTTGAGTCATACATCGGTTTAATAGCCCGTTGAAACAGTGAAATAAAGGATTCATACATCCAGTCAGCAACTACCCGACTCTGTTCAAGATAAGTGCAGTCCGGCAGAACCACGTCACAAAGTTCGGTGGTGTTGGACATGTAACAATCAATGGAGCAGGCAAATTCAAGTTTCTCGATAGCTCGTTTGACAGATGGTTCACTGCCGCAAGACATTACCGGGTTCCCGAAATAGCAGAGCATTGCCTTAAGCTTTCCTTCATCCACATCTTTTTCAAAGTAGGCAGGGATCCAGCCACTCCAGAGATGCCCCTTATCAAGCTTTGTTTTAGGTGCATTGTTGGGTGGTTTAGCCTGATCATCGCTCCAGGCAGAAGCCAGTTTTTTCTTGCGAATAAGTGATGGGCCGCCTGGTGCGTCAAAGCTTCCCACAAGAGCATTCATGGCAATAAGTGCCTGGGTGGCATGTAGGGTGTTTGGAGCCTGGGTGACACCGGTCCAGCTATTCACTCCGACTGCAGGTGCAGCAATGGCAAATTCGTGGGCAAGACGTGTGATGGTTCCTGCTGAAATTCCGCATATTTCAGCGGCCCATTCAGGTGTCCTGACAATTCCATCCTCTTTACCCAGAAGGCGTTTTTTAAAGGCTTCAAAACCGTAGGTCCAGCTTCCAACGAACTCTTTGTCGTAGAGTTCCTCTTTAACTAGCACATAGCACATAGCCATAGCCATGGCGCCATCGGTTCCGGGTTTGATTGCAATCCATTCCGAGGCAATGTTTGCTGTTTCACTACGCCGAGGATCAATTACAACAAGTTTTGCTCCTCGTTTGACTGCTTTTTTCAAGTTGGCAACTTTTCGTTGCCCCGCAGAAGTGGCGAGCTCATTCATGCCAAAGAGCATAATAAATTCAGAGTTATCGTAATCAATCCATGGTCGTTTTTCGCTGAAGTTTTTCTCATTGGCCATGCGAGCAGGGTTGTCACACATCTGCCTGTGGGTAACCTTGTTAGGTGTTCCATAGGCTGACATTACGGCTTCATGGCACCAGTTATTAAAGTCATTACCACGATGGAAGCCTACTTCCGTTGGATCGATTCGTTTGAGTTCCTCAACGGTACGGTTCAGTGCCTCTTCCCAGCTTGCCTTCCGGAATCTACCGTTTTCTTTAATTAACGGCGTCTTGAGGCGATATGCTGAGTAGGTGTTATGATGAGCGTTAGCACCTTTGATACAGAGTCTTCCTGCACCTTTGGGATCGCCGGGCAGTCCCTTGCAACCTGTAATAATGTTATCCTTGACCTTTAATTCCTGGCCGCAGAGTCCAAGACAGATAAAACAATGGGATTTTATACTTTTAAGTTTTTCTGGTGCCACTGCCCCTTCGGCAAGAGTTGTATAATTATCACCAAGTTCAAGAGCAGTTATTGCCTTGCTCATATGTTCGAGGATAAACCCGTAGGAATCGTCGGTTTCCTGTTCGGAAAGCATGGCAAAACTGAACATACGCTCGTTGAAGAGAAAACTCATGGTGATCTCAGCCAGGCCACGATAGAATTCTGTCTTGGCGGCACTGGTCAGTACGGCAGAGAATTCAACGACCCAGTTCATGAGGTGATTACGTAGGAAATCAAATTCTACGTCCTGCTTTATCTCCTTGTAGGCAGCCTGCTCGGCAAAATGTCTCATGAGCTCAAGCTCAACTGAGATATGATCATCAAGATCAAGGAAATCGTCATTTTTGTGCAGTCCGGCTTTGTTCATCGCCTCCCGCATTTTGACAACTGGTTCCTGCATTACAAGAGGCTCACGAGTGCTGTAACAGGACTCGTAGGGAAATGCTGGATTATTACTGGCATTCAGGAAAAGGTCTGCATATTCGTAGCGCAGTTCGTTGAAAACTTCCCCTGGTTTAGAAGATTCAATGGTACCACGCATTCGACCGAGGCCGGAACAGAAGTCCTGAATGGTACACACTTCTTGCAGCTTCTTTATTTGATCAAGAAATGGGGCTTGTCCCATTTTTTCGATGAGCCACAAAGGGATTTCATCTTGATACAGGGTGGAAAGGAACTGATAAATTTTGGCTCTGGCTAGGTTTGTTGCTTTTGTATCCATTAGACTATCCTCTTCTTAAACGCTCATGGCGCTTTTTCCACTTCTTGACTTCAGAACTTTTTCCACTTTGTCTTCCAATTCGTCACGGTCAATTGGCTTGACACAATATTCATCTGCGCCAAGGCTGATCGCTTCACGAGCTGTTTCAACCGTTGGGTATCCTGTGAGCATGATGGCTTTCATTGTAGGTTGTATTTCTTTCAAGAATCCAAGGACTTCAACACCACTCATTTTTTCAAGTTTTATGTCGAGGATTGCAAGGTCAACTTTGTTTTCTTTTGCAAAGGCTATAGCTTTATCCTCTTCGGTAAAGCTGTGTACCGTGTGTCCTTTTTTGGAAAGAATTTTTCCAATCAGAACGGTAGCATCCTGTACATCATCAAGAGCAATTATTACAGCCATGATATCTCCCTTCTAAGGTTGAATATTGGTATTTAGTTTGTGTCTCGTTTGCTTGTAACAGAGGCAGGTTCATTGGTCGCGACGGGTAATTTGACCAGGAAAACTGTACCTTTGGTTTGTCCGTCATTATTTTTAACAGGACTTTGAACTTCTATTACACCGCCATGTTCCTGAATGATTCCATAGGAAACAGATAAACCAAGTCCTGTCCCCTTACCCACTGATTTTGTGGTGAAAAAGGGATCGAAAATCTTTGTTAGAGCATCTTCCGGAATTCCGTGTCCCGTGTCTTGCACTTTTGCTACCACGCAATTGGTTTCCTCTTCATAGAAGCAGGATATATAAATTTCGCCGCTTCCCTGTTTCTCCATAGCGTGATGGGCATTGTTAATAAAATTGACAAAAACCTGACGTAATTTCTCAGTGTCTCCAACAATGGTTGGCAGGTTCTTATCCAGATCACGATGTACATTGATATGGTCCATTTTGAGAGAATGCTCGGTTATGGCAAGGACATCTTCAATTACTTCGTCCAATAAAATATTTTCACGGGCACTTTCTGACTGACGAGAAAACTTCAGTAGATCAGCTACAATTTTTCGACACGCTTTTGCCTGACGTTCGATGACCTGAAGATTTTCTCCTTCTTCACTTTCGGGAGTAAAGTCATCCATCATAAGTTGAGAATAGCCTAGAATTACGCCTAAAGGAGTGTTTATCTCATGGGCAACGCCGGCCGCCATTTGTCCAACGGTTGCCATTTTTTCGCTTGAAGCAAGTTGCTCCATCATGGTTTTTACGCGGGTGAGATCCTTAGCGATGCCTTCACAACCAGTAAAGTCACGATTTTCATCGAATATTGCAGTGGCAGAGAGGAGAACAAAGATGGCAGTCGTATCGGCCTTGACAAATTGGACTTCCAAGTCTTCCACAAACCCTACTGAAATAAGAGTTTCAAAATATTTATCAAGATCTTCTTCATCATAAAAAATATCTTGCAATGAGAGGTTGGGTGTTTCTTCCATTGTATATCCAAGCATCTCAAGCCCTGCCGAATTCATATTTACAAGTCTGTTGGATGAATCACAAAAGTAGACCATATCTTTTGAGTTGATGAAAAAATTTCTGAATTTTTTTTCTGAAGCAGAAAGTTTTCGAGTTCTTTTTTCTACTATTCCTTCAAGGTCTGAGTTGAGTTTCAGAAGTTTGCTGCCAGATATCTCAAGCTGTTCATTGGCTTCTTTTAAACTATGTGCTTTTTTCTGGATAGCGTGGTAGCCTTCTATACCTTTGTGGTAGTAGATACTTACGGCTGCAAGAGAGATCATCAATAGGGTGTTAAAGCCGCCACTATAGGGTGCTAATATGCGCCATTGCTCTTTATTATCTGAAATGAGGAGAATTTGTTTGAGAAGATGACCAACTGCTCGAGAAACGGAAAAACAGAACAAGGTGAGGCAGAAATAGAACAAAAAACCCCATAAAAAATTTTCGGGTTGTTTACGTAATAAAAGCCAGGCGTAGCGAAGAGAAAGAACACAAAGAATAATAATACTAAACGAACCCACCATATCAACAAGAATGGTAGGCAGCATAGGAAGGCTTGTCATGTTTTATCCTCTCTGGTACTACTGTGGTATATATTTTTCATTCCCAGATAGAGGAAAAAGAGAGCTGGTACGCTGAATAGGTGGTCGAGCTTAGTGAAGTAATACCAAAGTTGTACGCTAGTAAACGGGCCTTGCAGATGGGCGTTCAGGTAGCCCGTGTCTTGAATAAAATGTGCGCTATTGATATAGGGTACTAGGGCGTGACCGGTAAAAGCGACTATGTTCCAGACAACCATAAAAACACAGAAAATTTGCAGAAGACGCCATCCACGTGAACTGAATGCACTCTGGCGAATCCCCCAGAAAAGATAGCACATGGCTGCAAGAAAAAAGATATGGGCCAATTGATGAACATATAAACCTTCTGGAGCACCGTGGCTTTGCACAGCCCACGCATCTCCGGGAAACACAGTCAACGCTAAAGATAGGAGGAGAAACGGCATTCTGTGTGTTGTCTTACTGAAGTTCATAGTATCCATCATTGTATTTAGGCTTACCACTAAACCTGATAGTACCTGCCTTCCACAATAGGCAGTGGCCCACATCGACTCTTATCTAGCAAGTATGATGCCAAAAAGGATAGTCTCTGTGAAAATCTGACACTAGAGTGAAAGATCAGGTAGTTACTTTGAGATTAGTCAGCTGTTGAGGGGAGAGACCTGTTTTTGGGCGCGAGAATGTGTGCATCGAAAAAAGTGCACTGCCACAAAACAAGTGCGGCTTTTTTGAATTAATTCCCCTTTTTTTTGGTATATCACCTTCGTGAATAAAGGTAAAGAAGCCTGTGAGAAACCATCTCCGAAGCTAGTGCCGCATAATCGGTGCACCTTGATGGGCAGTGGGGAAGGAGTATTGAAAGTATGGGGGAAAGGGAGCTGTTAGTCTCTGAACTGTTGAGGCTGTACATTGAAACGCTGCATTAAGCGTTGGAAGGATTGGCGTCCCAAGCCACTTTCACGAGCGGCTGCTGAAACGTTTCCGTTACTCATAGTCAGTGCTCTTTCCAGGTAGGTTGAAGTAAAAGAGGACATGACTTCTTCTTTTGCTTCGTTATAGGGAAGACGGTGGATACATACCGGTACCTTAGAATCAAGTTTACTTGACAGGCCGTCTTTTTCCAACTCTTCAGGACTGAGCAGGTCGTTGGGAGTGATAATGATACCGGGAGTAAGCAGCACCGCACGATTTATTCTGTTTTGTAACTCACGAACATTTCCCTTCCACTCACGTCGCACCAGACATTTTAGTGCTTCCTGGGAGAGTTCCATCCCCTCTCGTTTATATTCTTTAACGTAGATATTGAAAAAATGATTGGCCAGGAGGGGAATATCATCTTTTATTTCAGCAAGAGAAGGCATGGTTACAGTCATTACATTCAAACGATAGAAAAGATCTTCACGAAATTCTCCTTTTGCAATTTTATCCTCAAGGTCTTGATTCGTGGATGCTAGAACTCGAACATCCACCTTTACCGTTTTGGTTTGACCAAGGGGCTGGATCTCTTTTTCCTGTAGAACCCGAAGCAGCTTCGTCTGGAGAGAGACTGGAATGTCGGCAATCTCATCGAGTAGGATGGTGGAACCTGCTGCCTCAAGGAAAAGACCGTCTTTATTGCGGTCTGCTCCTGTGAAGGCACCTTTTGCAAAGCCAAAAAGCTCACTTTCAAGTATCTGTTCAGGTAATGCCGGACAGTTTACCGTGATCATTTTTTGTTCCTCTCGATCACTCATGCTATGTATCGTTCTGGCTGCGACTTCCTTTCCGGTCCCTGATTCCCCGCGAATCAAGACGGTTGCATCGCTTTGACCAAGTCGTGTCAGAAGGTCTATTGCTCGTTGCAGAGGAATACTCTTTCCGATAAAATCAGTGGGGCGATCACTCTTTTGCAGTTCTTTTTGCAGTTGAATGTTTTCACGGAGTAATTGTGTTCTTTCAAAGGCACGTAGGATGATCTGGCTTACCCTGTTGTTATCAAAGGGCTTTTCGAGGAAATCATAGGCACCGTCTTTTAAGGCAGTGACGGCCATTTCAATTGTGCCATACCCAGTCATAATAACGACACTGATCGTTCTGTCCAGTTCATATACGTGGGCAAGAAGTTGCAGTCCATCCATGTCCGGCATGACAATATCAGTCATTATAACGTCCGGTCGCCAGGAATTGATCAGCTCAAGAGCTTCTAGCCCGGATTGGGCAATGGCAACATCGCAGCCACATTTTTTTGCAATTACTTTACGCAGAAGGACTAGTAAATCTCTCTCATCGTCCACGATGAGCAGACGTTTTGCCGTATTTTTTGTCATTGTCCGTTAGTCCTTTTTATGATGACGCATTGCCTGGAAATACTGTTGGACAAAACGGCCGGAAATGGTGTCAATAATAGAAAAGTGCAGGGTGTTTCCCGATGGAAAAGATTCGGTGAGAACGAGAAAAATCTCTTTTGAAATTTTTGTTGTTATTGCACTCAATGTGCTTTTTTGCTTTGTGGTATCCACTGCACGGCAGCGCACAGGACGATTATCACAAATAAGACAACTGCCTTCTTCAAACAATGGACAGCAGTAATGCTCTGGCTCCGTGGTTTGAAGTGCTCTTTGAAGGACAATCTTTCGTTGATCCCGACTGAGTTTCGAATTTATGATATGGCTGACGTACACAGCTTCAACCAGTTGCAGGTCGAATGGTTGTTTGCAGATGGAAGTATCAAGTTCAGCAGACCCTGCGCTTGCGAGTAGAGCTTCATAATCCTGAAAGAATGGCAAGAGGTCTATGGTGGTGGGATTCTCGATGGTTGCTTCCCTGGCATCGAGTTGTCCCTGTTGTTTGCTGTATTTCTTAAGAAGCTTCCACTGGCTGTAATTCGTCGGATTGGCTCGTGTTCCTTTGAGTGTCTTTTCGGTGTATTTAAGGGCAAGTCCTCTCCTTAAAAAATACGCAGAGATAAACGTACCGGTACGTCCATGGCCATGACGACAATGAATCAGGACTTTTTTCTTGAGGTAGAGAGCTTCATCCATCCATTCGAGAGCCTGTTTCATTTTTTCCAGGTCCGGGGCACATTCGTCTGGCGTGGGGAGATAACAGACCTCAAAACCTGATTGTTCTTCAATTTCGTGTAGATCTGTAAATTCTCCACACAGGTTGACAATGGCAACTATTCCCTGATCCTTGATGGATTCAAGCTCATCGTATGACATGGGGGCATAGCCCACTGCAATCTGGCTGGTCAGCCAAGTGAGTTGGTATGATTTGTTTTGTTCTTTCATTTTCCTTTCATAGGCAGTGAGCTGTCGTAGACTTAGATGTCGGCAGCTCGATGATTGCGTAAATTTACATTTCCCAGAACAATCTTATCTGTTCCTGTACCATGTTTTCATCTTTCAGTCGCATGTCCATTAATTTTGTTACACCAAGGAGTCTTCCCACAATCTGTAATTTTTGTACGAGTTCTTCGGAATCGATATGGTGCAGTCTTGCATCTAGAAGATCTCCTTTGGGCGTGATCTGAAAGCCGCATTTCTTAAGAATGGTTTCTACAAAATCCAGTCTCAGGCTCCTCCCTGAGAAATTGCCGCCGCCTCCGGCAAAACGCAGTTGACAATAATTTTTAGCAGCATCACTGCCACACATGGCATCTACTAGCGTGAAATGGTAGCCAAAGCGTATGTTGAGGTTCACATAATCATTTCCAAGTACGGCAAAGCTGGCAAAGTCTGAAGAATTCTTGTTGGCTACACCACCAGCTAGCGCAATCTCATCAAAGCTTTTCCAATCAAAATGAGAGCGCTCTTCCCATTCTACTCCTGAATGTGTCAGTCCTTGCCACAAAGCGAGAAAGGGTGTGGAATAGACCTCTGTAATATCTATTTTGTCATTATTACGATCTGTTTCCTGGAGTCCGTCTCCAACATCCAAGAGAAAAACATCGAGAGGAATGTTGGTGAGCAATTTTCTTTTTTTCTTAGATCTGCCGCTGCCTTTGTCACCCAGTGAAAACATGGTTCGTACGGCCTGTTCGTGTGAAAAACGGATAATGTCATGGAGAGAGCGGCAGGACTCAGGGACAAACTTTTCAGACTCAGGTTCGAGCAGGTTGAGGGGTGTTACAAAATCCAGTAAACCATGCAGTCTCATGAAGTAGGGGAGTGATGCCTCCTGTTTATAGAGTGGGACAGGTTTTTCTTCCGGCAGGCAATTACCCAGCCACACCTCCTGGATGTCGGCAAAAAGGGAGAGCTGCTGGCCATGAACGATGGTTTGAATTGTATCCTCTACGGCAAGCAGGAGTGGAATGTTAAACTCCCGACAAACCGTGGAGAAATGGCCAGCTACAGAGCCGAGCTCGGCAATTACTCCATGGACCCGTTTTAAAACACGAACAGCAGACGGTAGAGTCTCACGAAGTATAAGAATTGCACCCTGGGGGACATCTTCAAGAAGATGCGTGGAACTTACAACATAGGCCGTACCAGTGGCTTGTCCCATTGCAGCCGTGACTCCCGCTTTAAACAGTCGGGATCCTTTACCTGCAAGGGGGATGATTTTTTCTTTCTTTGTTACGATTTGTTGTATCCCAAGTGGTCTGCACTGCAAAAAAATGAGTTCTCCCGGTTGGGTGATTGACCATTCCACGTCCTGTGGTGTGTCATAGCTTTCAGCAATGAGCAACCCGTGTTTCTGAAGAAGGTGGAGTTCGGAGGCTGATAAAATTCCATTATTTGTATCGTTATTGTCGTCTGTCATCTTTGCATCATATGACTGTGGGATCGTCTGGCCGCTGACCAGAGCATCTCCCTGTCCATGAATTGCATGGATAGTGATAGCGTTCTCTTTTTTTCCAGATGGGTCACCGGTATAGAGGACACCGCTGATTTTAGCTTTCACCATTTCCAGAACCAGAACAGCCATACCTGTTTCTTCGTCTCCAAGGCCGGAATGAATGCGATAGGAAAGTGCTTCCGGTGTGTATTTACTGCAGATGACTTTCTTCCAGGCGGCAAGTATCTCATCACCTGGAATATTCAACAGGGTCAGGTATTGTCCGGCAAAAGAGCACGCGCCATCTTCGTTGAGACAACTGCTGCGGACGGCCATGGGAGAAGGGCCCATTTCACTGGAAAAATCTTTCCAGGCTGATGTTATTTCTTTTTGAATCTCATCGGGGATCTCGCTACGCATAATCAGATCTACTAGTGTCGCCGATGCCTCCACCAGACTGTGCGGATCCCAGCTCCGAACCGTACAAAGAATATTGTCGATTGGTGCGCGGAGATTGTTATATTCTATATAATAGTTGAAACTATTAGCAGTAATGACAAAACCGGCTGGAATGGGAAGGTCGAGGTCTGAGTGCAGTGCCGCGAGTTGAGAAGCCTTACCACCGACAAGTTGCTCTTTGTCTTTGGCGTCCTGCAAAGAACAGATAAAGGGAGGGGCGGAGTCAAGGCGGGGAGGTGCCAGTAGAAATGTACTGTAAAAGTCAAATTTCTTGTAATAACTTTTTAAAGTAACATAGTTTCCGGGAGCCATCTTTTCCAGGCTCTCTATCATCCCCAAAACAGTGGTTGATAATTTTTTGTAGCGATTACGTATACTGCTGAAATCTTCTTTTATTCCCTGATAATATAACGCTTCAAGCTCGGCCATCTGTTCATGTGTCTGACCGTCGTATTCAAGGAGCTTTTGAAAGGATTCATAGGTTGATCGTAATACGGTACCCGGAGAAAAAACTCTGTAGGTCCAATATTTGAATAGATTATTGACTAGCATTGCGGGATTCTCGTGAACCGTATGACTGGTACGGCTAAAATGATTGTTGTGATTGTAGTTGTCATTACTTGATTCGTTTGGAAAGTTTTTTGTCTTTCTGGCTACAACCCTTTTTATTTCAAATTTATTTTTTCTGTTTCTGCGTTACTGTAATGGCTGGTAGGATACTCAACAGCAGGCTGTCCTGGCCAACCTTGATGTCCGCAGTGTTCATAGAAATACTTAGTAATTTACTTCCGCTATCTTTCACAATGGGGGAGAGTTTGTCGATTTGAATGGCAAATTCCTGGTTATTAAAGAGAAGAATTATTGCAGATGCTGCATCTGCTTTCTTGTCTCCCTTCGACTGTAAATCACTGATAACAGGCCTGAGAAACAGGGTCTGGCTGGTTGGGTCAAAGCGAATGGATGCATCACACTGAAAGCTCATTATAAGCGTACCTATTTTCATGCGCAGGTCATGTCCTGCAATGGATGTGACGATTTTCATATCATGTCCGCTGATGCTGACATGGGCTGAGAGAGTATCTGGCCTGAATTGCAGATTTTCAATAGTATCTATGGATACAGTACCAAGCAGGGTGCTTGAATGAATAGGGAAAGTAAACGGCAGGCTTTTGCTGACAGCATCACTGACAACGGAGGCTGGGATAGTCATGGTGATGGCTTCCTGCTTTGGAGCTGCATGAATTATGGTTCCTGTGAGGAAAATAAAGAGAAGTGCTGTGAAAAATGGTTGAATTTTCATTAAGAAATCCTGTGTCGAATTGTTTGCTGCTTTTGATAAATAAATGAATGCAGCCAGAGAAGCAGAATAAGGGTGAGTCCAATATACGATGTGACGTCGCGAAAAACAGTGTGGATATGATAATCCTGCAATTCGATTGTCTGTTTATCTATAAAATGTCCACGGATGGAAAAAATTCCGGAATCAGATGTTGGCAGATTCGTAATTTTTAGTTCTTTGTCCATGTAGCATTCAAGCAGTTTGGTGGCATCGTTGTATGTGGCTCTGTCTATTTCTAGTCTCTTGCCAGCGCGTGTTTCTGTCTGGTTGAGTGTTTTACTGAAATGGATATCTGCACTGTGGGCAGCATCGGTGAGCAAAATAGGGCTGGCAAAGTAGAAAATAAAACATGTTGTTGCCCAGAAGGATTTTGTTCTGTCTGGTTGTTTGAGCAGGAGGTCATCCTTGATAGCTTTTGGCCAGAGAAATAGAAGGAGAATAAGGCCTGCCCCGCTGAGAAGATAGCTGGAGAAATGTTCGGGCCAGAAAAAATTAAAACTGGTGGTATGCCAGGAAAACGGAACCAGCAGGTTGACTCCATTTCCCCATTTGTTCTGTGTGGCATCGAGGAGTAGGTGGATAAGGCTGTTTCCGGCAAGGATCAGGAATATCTGGCGACTGTTACGGGTGAACATGGAAAGCGCGATAGAAAGCATCAGGCAGTATAGAAGGCTTGCCTGGGTAACAGTGTAGAGGCGAAGCGTTAAGGGGTCTGCTACTGGAGTAAGAATTCGTTGAATGATCCATGGGGTGTCCGGGATAATGCATCCCACAAGAATCCACTGTAACGGTGCTTTTTTAAAGCCAAGTCGAGTCAGGGGCGTTTGTATTCCGATATGGGCCAGGGTGTTGGGCATGGTAAAGAGGTGCTTTTTTCAAGGGATTAGTCATGAGCTTTGTTATTGTTTTTTTGTTATAAAGTAGGAATGCCACAGAGTCCTTAGATAATCAATTGAAAAGTGCGTTTATGTCATCTCTTACCATCGCCGCAGATTGCCTCTTGAAAGATATTCCTTTTGAACTGGAAAAGGCGGTTAAGGATCGGCTTACCATTGATAACCCAAAGTATATATCCGCAAAAAAGTATGGTCGCTGGATAGGTAAAAAATTAAAACCAACCCTTAAATATTACGAATCAGTGCCCGGCGGGCTGCGGTTTCCCAGGGGATTTGCCAATCAGGCCGTGTTGTTATGTCGTGAATTCATTCAAGAGACTCCTGAAATACACGATGAACGTCTGCTTTTAGAGGAAGAACGCTTTGTTTTTAAAGGGGCGTTGCGTCCCTATCAGCAAGCGGCACTGCTTGCTGCAGAAAAACGTTCTTTTGGGGTGCTTGAGGCTGGCACCGGAAGCGGTAAGACTGTGATGGCGCTTGCGATTATTGCTAAGCGTAGGCAGCCGACTCTCATTATTGTTCATACCAAGGAACTACTCTATCAGTGGCAGGAACGTGTTCAGGGATTTCTAGATTACGACCCAGGGTTGATCGGAGACGGGCGTTTTGATGTGCGGCCCATATCGGTGGCTATTGTAAATACCGCAAGAAAACGTATTGCTGAACTTGTACCAAAATTTGGACATCTTGTGGTGGATGAATGTCACCGTGTTCCGGCTGCTCTGTTCACCGATATTGTCAGCAATTTTTCTGGCCACTATCTTTTAGGGCTTTCAGCCACGGCTTTTCGGAGCGATGAGGGCTTAACCAAGCTGATTAATTTCTATATGGGTGATCAGTTTCATAAGGTGGATCAGGAAGAGCTTCAGGCAAGCGGTGCCATTGTGAAACCGGAGCTGATTCGGTGTAAAACAGCGTTTCAGTATCATTATCAGGGGGATTATCAGCCTCTGATTGCAGCACTTATCAAGGATGAGGCACGAAATCAGCAGATTATTACAGATGTTGCTCGCGTGAGTAGGGAAAAAAACAGCGGTATTCAACTGCTGGTTTCAGATCGTGTCAGTCATTGTCAGGTGTTTGAAGAGGGGCTTAGGCTGCTTGGGGTTGATGTGGTACTGCTTACAGGACAAACATCGGCAGAGCAACGCACGATCATTGTAGAGTCCGTACAGTCTGGGCGGGTGCAGGTTCTGGTGGCTACGCTGCAACTTATCGGTGAGGGCTTTGACTGTCCGGGATTAAGTACTCTTTTTCTCACCACTCCCATTACTTTTGAGGGGCGGCTTCTTCAGGTACTGGGTCGGATAATGCGTCCTGCTAAGGGGAAACGGGCACGGGTGTATGACTATGTGGATGAGGCTGTTTCTGTGCTGAATCGTTCTGCGGCAGGCCGAAAAAAAATCCTCGATTCTTTCTGATTTAATATTCTTGCCAACTTCTTGAAATTTTGTTATTCTGCGTAGTTTTTTATGTTGAAAACATTTAAAGCATCCGCATATGGCTGGATGCTTTTGTCATTTTAAGAGGCGTAGGATGGAACAGGATAAGATTCGAAACGTTGCGATTATTGCTCATGTCGATCATGGGAAAACAACTCTTGTTGATGAGTTATTTAAACATTCCGGGATGTTCAGGGAAAACGAGAGGGTTGCGGAACGTTTGATGGACTCAGGTGATCTGGAACGGGAACGTGGAATTACCATCACCGCCAAGAACGGCTCTTATCAGTATGAAGACTATTGGATTAACATTATTGATACCCCTGGTCATGCTGATTTTGGCGGACAGGTTGAGCGGGTATTGCGCATGGCCGATGGTGCACTTCTTCTTGTCGATGCTCAGGAAGGTCCCATGCCTCAGACCTATTTTGTTCTAAAAAAGGCTCTTGAAAATAATCTGCCGGTTATTGTTGTGATTAATAAGATCGATAAACCTGCTGCCCGTTGTGACTGGGTTGTGGATCAGGTTTTTGATCTCTTTGTAAAGCTCAATGCTCCAGATGATGTACTTGATTTTCCTATTGTGTATGCCTCTGCTAAAGAAGGCTATGCTTTAAAAGACCATACTGATTCAATAGAAAACGGCGGAAATATGAATATTATTTCCCAAATGATCGTTGATCATACTCCGGCTCCCGTCGGCTCACCAGATGCCCAGTTGCAGATGCAAGTCGGTACCATTGACTACTCCCCTTACCTGGGGCGCCTTGGAATTGGAAAGGTTGTCAATGGAAGGCTTTCCATCAATCAGCCCGTTGTGGTTGCC
This sequence comes from uncultured Desulfocapsa sp., assembly GCA_964505715.1. Taxonomy (GTDB): domain Bacteria; phylum Desulfobacterota; class Desulfobulbia; order Desulfobulbales; family Desulfocapsaceae; genus Desulfocapsa. Next base: position 21,536 of record CAZDJE010000003.1, read on the forward strand.
CGTCGTGATGGTTCCATTAAGCCGGTCCGGATTTCCAAGATTTATCGTTTCTCCTGTGATGAAAAAATATCTACAGACACAGCAACCACCGGTGAAATCGTAGCCGTTGCCGGAATGGAAGATGTGACCGTCGGTGTTACCTTTACCGATCCCGATGATCCACAGCCATTACCACTGATTGATATCGATCCTCCCACTATCTCCATGAACTTTATTCCCAACGATTCCCCCTTTGCTGGAAAAGATGGGAAGTATGTTACTTCCAGGCATATTGAAGAGCGTCTGAAACGTGAAACACTTGCAGACGTTGCTCTTCAGTATACACCGCTTACCGATGCCGTTGGTTTTCGGGTTTCAGGACGTGGTGAGCTGCATCTTTCCATTCTTATCGAAAAGATGCGACGTGAAGGGTACGAGCTTCAGGTTACCCGACCTCAGGTTATTCTAAAGGAAATAGATGGCCAGACCTTTGAACCCTACGAGGCACTTACCGTTGATGTGGATGAGCAGTACCAGGGACCGGTTATTGAAAAACTCGGTAAACTGAAGGGCCAGATGGAAGAAATGACCACCCAGAATGGTATGGCTCGTCTGATATTTAAGATTCCAACCCGTGGCTTGCTTGGGTATCGTTCAGAATTTATGACCGATACTAAGGGAATGGGAATGATGAGCTATGTCTTCTCAGAGTACGGACCATGGGCCGGAGATATCACAAATCGTGTTAGTGGCGTTCTTGTGGTAAAAGAAACCTGCACATCCGTTGCTTTTGCGCTGTTTAATCTCCAGGATCGCGGCAAACTCTTTGTTGGTCCCGGAGTACCAATGTATCAGGGACAAATCCTGGGTGAACATTGTCGTAGTGCGGATCTGGTCGTGAATCCTGCAAAGGGAAAAAAGCTTACCAATATGCGTGCCTCGGGCACGGATGAATCCGTGGTCCTGACTCCTCCAGTCGATATGACTCTTGAAGATTGTATTGCCTATATTAATGATGATGAGCTTGTTGAGGTAACCCCTAAATCGATTCGTCTTCGGAAGAAGACCGGTGTTCGGATCAAGGGCTAAGTAAGAGCATGGGAGATTTTGTTTTTCTTATAATTGCGGGAGTGGCTGCTGTTGCCACTTTTGCAGTTATTGCCAAAAAATATGGCAGTGATTGTATCCCCTGACTAATGCTATATAGTTCCGCAGGTGCGGGGTTGGGGACCTTTTTTCTTCTAAAGTGGTTATTTGCTTAGGTAAGCGGCCAGGGCACTGCATATTTTAACGATCACACTCATTCGCATAGAGAGAGCTATTGCGGATGAGTGTGATCGTCAAAATCTACAGCACCCTGACCACTTACTTGGAATTATCTAAGTTTTCCTTTTTTAACTAAAACTTCATGAAATCCGTCATTCCCGATAACCACAATTGGGAATGAACGTGCTTTTTGAAAAAACATATCGTAACAATAACACGCTGAAGTTACGTTTTCTTAAACTCAAAATAATCTGAGATGATTTTTTTGTGATCAAATACCAGTTCTGGTAAATTTTCTTCTGTGAATAGTTCTGCTTCAGCTGCATCATCTCCTGCCGTGGGCGGCTTGTTGGCTTGGGCGATAAAGACTGTTGAGGCGGTGTGTTGTCGCGGGTCGCGGTCTGGGGCTGAATAGGTCCTGAACTGTTGTAAATTATCTACTGTAAGTCCTGTCTCTTCTTCTGCTTCTCTTGCTGCCGCTGTCTCGTAGGACTCTCCGTAATCAACAAAACCGCCAGGTATGGCCCAGCCATAGGGTGGGTTTTTTCGTTTGATAAGCACTATGGCTTGATTCACTTCAATGATTATATCTACGGTTGGGGTAGGATTTCGATATGTTGGGATTTTTTTATGACAGTGGGGACAACGCATGATTTGATAGTTTCCTAATTGTTGATGAGATCGTAAAGGTCCAGAATAAGGATGGATTTGTTAAAAGCTTCATATTCGAGGCGCAAGATATTTAAATCATTTCGGCGTACTAGAGTAGGTCGCAATGATTTAAATATCGTAGCAACGAAGAAGATGAAGAGTTTTTACGAATCCATCAATTGTTTAGCAGGGCACTGATTTCCTGCCAGTTACTGACACTTTTCAGTTCGTGTTTATTCTGGTTCCATGGTTGTTTGTACACGATGGGGATAATTTGTGTTTCGGCCAGTTGCAGGCAGGTTTCCACTCGATCATCAACGAAGTACTTGAGTTTGTGCTCCTTAATATATCGTTCCTTGTCATCATGGTTACCCATGGCCACTAGTTTGATATTCTCACATGTTTTGGCAGAAAAGAAATGATCAAGCCAGTCACTGACGGGTTGTTCAAGAGGTCTTGCGGTGATAATCGTTACAGGGGTATGCACGGCCATGGCAGTAATGACGTCCACCGCGCCGGGGTTTGGCTTGAGTCCGGTACCGAGTGAGTCTTCTAAAATGGCGTAAAATATCTGTTCCACTTTGTCGGTTGGGATTCCAAGGCATTCCTCGACCTGAAAACTGGTGATATCTTCCAGAGTGAAGGAGCAGTAGTTGAATTCTTCACAGGCGAGCCGAATAAAAGCTTCGCCGGTATCTGCAATCACACCATCAAGATCAAACCCTATTTCATTGCTATTAATGTTCATTATATTCTTTTTCGAGACTCTTTAGCTGAGAGATAATTGTATCGTTTGAAGGTGTTGCTATGCCGCACTTTTTGCCAAGGCGGCTGATAGCACCGTTTATAGTATCTATTTCAGTGGGTCTGTGGTTACGAACGTCTTGGAGCATGGAGGAGATATTGTGCGCCGTATTTTTGCATACTTGAACTGTTGCTGCCACGGGATCTTCTTCTATCTGTATTCCCGATGCATCTGCGATTTGCTCCGCCTCTTGAACCAACTCTTTCAGTTTGGTGAGTGTGGAACTAGACGAAAGCAGTTGACCATTTGGAAGGTTGTGGATGGCGGTAAGTGCATTAATCCCCACGTTAATAAATAGTTTAGCCCATATTCTGGTGCGGATATCCTCTGATATTGTGCAGGATAGTCCAGCTGTCTGCAACAGAGTTTGCACCGTTGTTAGTCGATTCCTTGCTGCTTTGACCTGTGGTGTTAGAAATCCAAGATAGGTCTGTCCACTTCCCGCATGTCTGATATGTCCTGAACCTAAACGGGTTGATCCCTCTGAGCTTGTAGCAAAAACCGGAATAGCCGGAATGTTTTCCTTGTACTGCAGGTGATTGATGCCATTCTGAAGAAAAATAAGCAGACTGTCCGGAGAGAGCAGGGGAGTGATAAATTCAAGACTTTTTTCCAGGTCGTATGACTTCACACAGGAGAAAAGAACATCGAGTCTGCAGATATCTGCAGGTTTACTGCTTACCGGTATCGTTAAGCGTTGTCTGCCAGCGGCTGATTCATAGATAATGCCAAGGCTGTTAAGATTTTCAGCCCTGGCATCTCTATGGTCGATAAGCAGAATTGAATCCTGCTTCTCTGCGGCGAGAAAGAGTCTAGAAGCAAAGAGGCAACCAAGGGCGCCCGGGCCAATGATACCAATCTTCACTACTGTTCTCCTTCTCGTTACAGACAGTTGAAACTATTTAATAGTTTTTGCTTCTTCAATGATAGCGACGTATTTATATCCTGCGCCAAAATCCTTATTGGCGGCAAGAACACCTTCAATGGTGATTACGTCATCTACTTTAATCTGCTCAGAAGTAGTGACAACAAGGTCATGGGTGCTGCTCATGGGGTCCCCTGTGCCATCCTGAAGATGAATCCAATTGCGACCCATAATCATAGGGCTGAATTTAACAACTTTGCCCTGAATGCGAACTGTTTTTCCATTCAGATCTTCGGGTTTTACAAAAATCTCAGCTACGGTGTACGCGTTGTTTCCACCGGCTTTTTCAACTGTAATTTCAGAAAATGGAACCATGGCGCCAAGGCTGCCACCTGATCCTTCTGCCTGAGCCTGGGGCGCAGATGGCGCGCCACCTTCTGCCTGAACTGCGTTGGCAAAGGAGTCGTCCCCGCTTTTTGGAGCGGCTTTTCCGTGAGGATTTACCATGCCGCTTTTACCACCAGCGTGTGGCGCTGCTGCTCCAATAAGACCGTTGGAAAAAACAACGGTTTCAAATGTTCTGTTTAGTGTTGGGCTGGCATAGTTTTTCATGACCATTCCTGCCTGGTAACTGACTTCTTGACCAACTGTAACTTTTGCCTCGGGGATTGCCACCCATTCCTGAGTTGCACCTTTATCAATCTTCATATAGGTGTAACCGCCGGTATTCATAGTCTCCAAAACTTTTCCACTAAGTGCCTGAGAATTGCCTGCAGCCGGGGCAGCTTTTTTGAAGGCCAAAGCGTTACTGCTGAATGCGGCAACGGAGATAAATAAACAGGCTACGATTCCTTTTAAAAGTGTTTTCTTCATGTGGTTTGATCCTTTAGTTTGTGGTAATAAAGTTTAATGGCACTTAATGCACCGTTCTATTTATTGTTGTTAGTCTTCAATTAAAAATGCAACAAACTCGAGAATGGATTTCGACCAGAGGTCATAGGCCTTGGAGGTCAAGTGAATACCATCGTTTTGAAAATAATCAGAGTTCGGTTTAAATTTCGAGAACATATCTAGATAGCAGGAACCGGTTAAGTGGGTCATTGCTTCAATGGATCCATTTATGCGTTGTAAGGTATCAAGAGTGATCCATGGAAGTTGACACGGAAGCAGGCTGTTTGTAATAACTTCGGCCGTTGGGTAAGAGGACGTGAGCAGAATAGTTATTTGCCGTAAGTGTTCTAGAAAACTGTAGTCTTCAATAATCAGATTGTTCGTTCCAATCATCACCAGAATCAATTCCGGGGCTGCAACCTCTTTTGTAATTGTAGGAATTCTGTGTCGAAGTCCCTGAACCGTATCTCCTGGAAGACCATAGTTCAAAATTTTAAAATGGTGCATTCGTGCCTGCCAGTCAAAATCTGCAATAAGCGAATCACCAAGGAAAAGAAAGTTACTTTGAGTCATTATAAAAAAGTTCCTTTGCGGGAACAGCTATTGTTTTTTACGTACACCATGCTAAAGCATGCACAAGATAATAACTATTCTCTATTGTTCTGACAAGCATATCATTATGAAAATGTTGTACGATCGTAAGAATGTGAATAGCGAATTTATTTTATGCTTTTATTCTAAGTCATTACCCCTATGTTTAGGGAGTTGATAAAAAGTTATTCAGATTGCAGTACCACTGCCGCCATTGGCTTCACCTGAATTATATCACCGCCCCTGCGCTTCATAGCTTGACTTGGAGCCGGGAAATCAAAGGGGCTTGTACGGCTTGTGTCAATAATCTGTTTCCATATTTTCCTGTTACGGGGCAGGGCTGGGATAGTGAAATCAGCCGCTTCAGTTCGATGGCCGTTCAGCAGTACAAAAAAGTCGGGATCTTTTTTTCTTGCTTTGAGAAAAAATGCCAGAGTATGACACTCCGACGACCAGTCTTCGGTACCGGGAGTGAGCGATTGCCAGGAAATTTCCTGTCCTGGACCGTGACTGAAAAAATTACGACGCCGGAACAGGAGATGCGTTTTACGCAGTTCAAGGCATTTTTTGAAAAATCGCAGTAAGCCTTTGTTGCTTTTTGCAAGGTCCCAGTCAATCCAGCTAGTTTTATTGTCCTGACACCAGCCGTTGTTGTTGCCCCCTTGGCTGCGTCCGAATTCGTCTCCTGCCGTAATCATAGGCACTCCCTGGGAGAGAATAAGGATCAAGCTCATACTGCGTATTCGTCGAAAGCGCAGTGACAGGATTTTTTCACCGTCGCTGATTCCTTCACTGCCGCTGTTCCAGCTGATATTATGATTATCTCCATCGCGGTTTTCTTCACCATTCGCAATGTTTTGTTTCTGCTCAAAGCTGACCAGGTCATACAGGGTGAAGCCATCGTGGCTGGTAATGAAATTAATTGAGTTGCATGGGGTTCGTGCACTCGTCTGGTAGAGATCGGAGCTGCCGCTGATCCGTGTTGCCAGATTGGCTACTGTGTTATCATAACCTGCCATAAACGCACGGATATCGTCCCGAAACTTACCGTTCCACTCGGCCCAGCGTGTGTCCTGTGAAAAACTTCCCACCTGGTACAAACCTGCAGCATCCCAGGCCTCTGCTATGATTTTAGTGTCTCGAAGAATGGGGTCTTCTGCAATCATTTCTATCATGGGTGGATTGGCAAGAACATGCCCCTTGCTGTCGCGACCAAGGATTGAGGCGAGATCAAAGCGGAAACCATCTACATGCATTTCCACAACCCAGTAGCGTAGGGAATCTTTGATAAAGGCACGCACGACGGGGTGATTGCAGTTAAAAGTGTTGCCACAGCCTGAAAAATTCAGATACTCATGAGTATGTTGATCAAGAAGATAGTAGATGGGGTTGTCTGTGCCGCGGAAACTGCTGTCTGTCCCTTCATATCCACCTTCTCCGGTGTGATTGTAGACCATATCAAGGATAACCTCGATTCCGGCCTGGTGCAGGCTTCGAACCATGGTTTTGAATTCATTGATATGGCGTGTAGGATCAGCAGCAAATCCGGATTTTAAGGCAAAGAATGAAATGGGGTTGTAGCCCCAGTAATTTTTTAACTTTTCTCCAGTTTCGGGATCAAAGAAGACATTATCATTTTCATCCCATTCTGTCACAGGCATCAGTTCCACAGCTGTGATACCAAGTTCCTTCAGATAGGGAATTTTTTCGATAACACCAAGGTAGGTTCCAGGGTGTTTCACCTTTGAGCTGGTATCTTTTGTGAAGCCGCGCACATGCAGTTCATATATTACAGAATCCACCATGGGGATTTTGAGGGGCCTGTCATCCATCCAGTCAAAATCGTGTGTGGTCAGTTTGCAGAGAGGGGTGGTACTTCCAGTGCTTTCTTCTCCCCAGGAACGTGAAAGGATGTTTTGGCAGATCGGGTCGAGCAGGATCTGTTCCGGTTTATAGACTAAACCCTGTCCTTGGATATCTGTCTCTCCGTCAAGGCGATATCCGTAAGTGAAATCCCGTTTAGCCGTAATTACAAAAATGTGCCAGATATCTCCGGTACGGTTTAACTCAGGATCAAGTGCCAGCTCGAGTCTGTCATCTTCTCTATTCGACATCTGAATAACAAGAGTTACAGCCGAGGCGTGCCGTGAGAAAAGAGTAAAGTTGATGCCATTATCCTGTATCGTTGCCCCACTCGGAAGCGGATAGCCCTGTTTTACGGGTGGGGATTTTTTTTCCTTGATCATTTTGATAATGGTAATTATAATTATTTGTATTGTTGGCTGAAGCGGTAGATTTCTTTCTATTGTTTGACAATACACCAGTAGAAGAAAAAGTAGAATTTTTTTATGAGTAGATACGCATCATAATCAAAGCGTTTAATTCACAGCAAAGGAGCTTTTCTATGGGCATGTTTCAGAAATTAGAGATTGGCGACACTGTTACTCCTGAAATTGATTGGGAAATGACACCAGATATGACTTTTGGAACATTTGAATCTTGGGGTGGACGCGAACAGATGCGCAGCAGAGTGAGTGCTACGGAACGTGTGTATTACTTTTTTGTCGATAACTGGGAAGATGAGCCAAAGCTCTGTCTTATGGAACGTGGAGTAAAACATGCGCGAGTAGCGGCTGAAATTAAGGCTCCGCCACAGATGCTTAAAAATTGTGTTGAGAAGCGTGGAACCTCGTCTGTCTTTGAGAAAAGTTATGCCATTAATGCTGAGATTAAAGAGTGGTTGATACAGAACGTTATTACTTCAAAAGATACTTCAGCTGTTATCCCGCTGTACGAAGTGGCAGAAATTGAGGATATGGGAGACGCTTTGCCGCTCCTTGCCGAATCGGACTTTAAAGGGGAAACAGTTGTGCTGTCAACGGAGCACACATTTATTAATGACGATGAAATCGCTCCTTTTATGACGAAGTGGAATTTCTATGATGGTGACCGGAATACAGAGGGAGCCTTTGAAAATTTTCTGGTAGATCCAGGTGATGGTCGGGTGGTGGTTGACCAGCGAACTGGACTTATGTGGCAGCGGGGTGGGCTTGATATTACTGCTGTCCGAAGCATGAAACGTAAAATAGAACAGTTAAATAAAGATGGATTTGCAGGTTTTCACGACTGGCGCATGCCAACGATGGAAGAGGCGATGTCCATTATGGATAAGGAGGTGAACGGCAAGGATATTCATCTGAATCTTTGTTTCTCCAAAGATCAGCCTTTTATCTTTGTCGATGCCCAGCGTAAACCCGGCGGATACTGGTATGTGGATTATAAACATGGCCGTGCCTTCTGGTCGTCAGGGACAATTCCTGGTGGTTTTGCCAGGCTTTGTCGTACTGTATAGTAGTTGTTTTCCACCTCTTGAATATCCGAAATAGAGCGATCTTTTTTGGGTATTTTTTTGTTCAATGCGGTACAATGCTTGCCATAAAGAAGCAGATCAGAAACAAAATAAAATGATTTTACAGATAATTAGCCCTCTTGCCTTGCTATAGATTGTATCTGGTTATGGGGGGGGGGGCTGTAAGAGTAATGTTTTACCATTATGGAGTACTAGTATGAAGTATATTTTCATCGTCGTTTATTTGACTTTTTCTCTTGTAGGTACTGTTTCTTGGGTGATGGCAAACCAGGGCCCTGAGACGATTGACCTGAAGGCCGCTTATAAGGTGGAAGGGAAAAAGAAGGCAGTAATGTTTCCCCATTATAAACATCAGGAGAAGGTAGAGTGTGCCAAGTGTCATAAGGATACAAATGGTGGAGGTCCCCTTGTTGTTGAGATCGTTAAACTGACCACCACCAAAAATGACTTCCATAAGAAATTTTGTTGGCCATGTCACGTGGAAATGAAAGTACCAAAAGGAAAATCCTGCAAGACCTGTCATTAAGGGAACGGTAGCATTGATGGCGTTGTAAAAACGCTTTATCTGCTTCGTTGTGCGCCCCGCAGGAAGTGCCCTTGGGGTACATTTTTTTATTTAATTACGTACAGAGCTTAGCCACCCAATATACAAACCGTGTAACATACTCAAAACGTATGTGGTTGTAGGAGTCCGCCCCTGCGGACGATATTGCTCGAGACAACGCTACCCTCCTAATCGCCAGCAAGGGCGGGCTCCTACACACTCCTTGGAATACTAGCTGCGTTTTGTGGGTAATTCCGCGTTTTTTTCTTCTTCGATTGCTTTTGCAATCCTTTCTTCAATCTCGGCAGGAGTTCAGCTTCTCGCTGTTCCTGTGCATATTTGAAGATGCCTTTCTCTATTATTCCTACAAAAAATATTCTGACTACGTATAAAACTCAGCCAACGTCATATATTTGAGGCGCAATACGCTGATAAAACATACGAATTACAAATGACCAGATGTGTCATCCCCGCGGAGGCGGGGATACAGTTTCGTGCCCCCTGTTTCTCTGCTCCTTGTCCCTTATTGGAGAGACACAAATTGTATCCAGCATGCGTAGTTGTTTAAAAACTCCCGGTTGGATTGGCCGAGGGAATGTGTGAACAGTAAATGTACATTGACATTTGTGGAAGAATTGCTGTATATGTGAAATGTACATGTACATTCCTTGCGGAGGGGGAAATATGGATCTAAGTAAAAAACAACAGCAGCTTTTTAATTATCTTCAGGAACAGTTGGAGCAGGAAGGGCGTGCGCCAAGCTTACGTCAGGCTGCAGAGGATCTGGGGGTGAGCCACAATGCAGTGGCCCAGTTAATTAATCAGCTGGAGCGAAAAGAGGTGATTGAGCGTGAAGGGCGCTATAGCAGGTCCATTCGGATTTTGCCGCCGACGCAGCAAAAAGAAAAATTACGAGTTCGGGAATTGCCGGTTGTTGGCCGGATAACGGCAGGTCTTCCCATGTATGCCCAGCAGGAATGGGATGGCTCTGTGATGGTTGATGGGGCACTATTCCCGGGAAACAATCTTTTTTGTTTGCGGGTGCAGGGAGATTCCATGCAGGATGCGGGAATACTGAATGATGATCTGGTTGTTTGTGAGCCGAGACAATATGCCGAGAATGGAGAGATTGTTGCTGTTCTTATTCAGGGAGAAGAGGCTACGGTGAAACGGTTCTTTTTGGGAGTTGATCATATTGAACTGCGACCGGAGAATGACAATTTCCAGGCTATCCGATATCCTTTTTCTGACATTCTCGTACAGGGCAAGGTCACCGGTGTGATCAGAAGCTATGATAAAAGATAAGTTGTGTCCGGTACTCGTTGGTACCAGCGGCTATTCCTATACCGAGTGGGTGGATAGCGGATTCTATCCTCAGGGCACAAGAACTCCTGGAATGCTCGAACTGTATAGTGATGTTTTTCCAATTGTTGAGCTTAATTACACCTGGTATCAGATGGTGCGTGCAGAAGCTATCAGTCGTATGATCAGCACGGCTCCGGAAAGTTTTTTATTTGCTGCAAAACTTACCAGAACACTTACCCATGAACGAGATAGAAACTGGAAACAAGACCTGCAACTGTATCGGGAGGGCATTCAGCCACTCTGTAAGCAGTTGGCGGCTATTTTAATTCAGCTGCCAACTGATTTTGACTGGAGCAGGAGTAATCGCTACTACCTCGCCCATCTGCTCGATGCTTTGCATGGCTTTCCGCTTGCCGTTGAATTCCGTCATGTTTCCTGGGCAAGAGATTCAGTTTTTGCAGAACTTGAGGCGCGGAGAGTGACCATGGTTACGGTGGATGCTCCCTCGATGCCAAATCTTTTTCCCTGTCTGGATATTGTGACTAATCCCGAGTTGTTTTTTGTCCGTTTTCATGGACGCAATATACAGGGCTGGAAATCGGGGAATATGCAGCAGAAGTTTGACTATTCCTATTCGGAGGAAGAGTTGCAGGAGTGGAATCAGAGTTCCCTAGCATCATTACGATCAAAAGCAGCGCGGGGTGTTGTTTTTTTCAATAACCATGTCCGTGCCCAGGCTCCAGAGAATGGAAGACTTCTGCAAAGTATCTTGAGTAAGCAATAGCATGGATAGAGCTATTATTCATCTGAACGTCACGGACTTTGCGGTGGCCGTGGAGCGTCTGTGTGATAGCTCTTTAAAACGAGTTCCCCTGATTGTTGCCACAGGCGAAGCTGTAAAAGCAAGGACTCTAGTCTTTGATATGAGTGAGGAGGCGTATCGGGAAGGCGTGCGCAAGGGCATGCAGTTAAGCCTTGCCCGTAAATATTGTAAGGGGGCACAGGTGATTGCCCCCCGCCCTCTTCTCTATCGTAAAGCCATGGCAGCACTTGTAAAACGGGTTGTTCCCTACACTCCTTTGGTTGAACAGGGGGAAGAAGATGGACATCTGTTTATGGATGTGACAGGAACACACCGGCTTTTCGGACCCGCTCCTGATATTGCATGGAGGCTGCGCAAAGAGGTCTTTAATGATCTGGGGCTTGATCCTGTATGGAGTCTTGCGGCTAATAAACTGGTTTCAAAAGTTGCCTCACGGATGGTCCGGCCTTTTGGAGAGTATATCGTGGGGGCTGGTGAAGAGGGTGCGTTTCTTGCCCCCTTACCACTATCAATGTTGCCGGGATTGAATAGTGAAGAGACAGATCTTATGAAAGATTTTAATCTGAAATGGATCGGTCAGTTGGCGGAGTTGAGCAGGAAGCAGTTGGTGGTGGCTTTTCAAAATCGTGGCGAATATCTGTACGATGCCAGCCGGGGACAGGATCAAACAGCAGTTGTGCCCGGAAGAGTTAAGAATGACCGGATAAGCAGAGGGCATCTGTTTGAAGAGGATACGGGGAGTTATTCCGAAGTGCAGTCTGCTCTCACTTTACTGGTACATGACCTGGGAAGAGTTCTTCGTCAAAAAAGAAGAGTGGGGCAGCGCTTGGAAATATGCCTGAGTTATAGTGACGGGAAAAAAACATACCGGAAGATTAGGCTAAAAGGTGGCTCTGATAACGATTTTATCCTGCGCAAGATGGCACTTGGGTTGCTGGATCGGGCGTGGGGAAGACGTATTCGCGTTCGAAGCTGTTGTCTGATATGCGATCAGCTGCGGCCCTGTTCTCAGCAACGGAGCCTTTTTGCTATGCAGGATAAAAAGGAGAGGCAGCAGGAAAAAATTATAACTGCTCTGGATCAGGTATGCAGTCGGCTTGGAGATGGAATGCTTTATCTGGGGACAGCTTCCTAGCCTGTGTTTCCTCTTTTTGTTCGTTCCTACTACTCGTTGATGCGAGGATGCAGTTCTCCCGCCGTTCTTTGCAAACGTGCAAAAGAGCTTGGCTATACAAGTGTAGTGCTCACCGATTGCGATTCACTTGCTGGGATCTGGCCTTTTCTTGCCGCGTGCAAAGAGTATGGGCTTCGTCCTTTGATTGCAGCTGAGATTAGCGGTCGGAAGCAATTAGAATCTGTGATCTGTCTTGTGGCTAGTTCCACTGGGTATGTTAATCTATGTAATCTGATAACTAAGCAAAAAACGTGTAATACCTTCTCTTTGCACCGGGATTTCGTAAGGTATAGTGATGGTCTTACCCTTATTTCCTCCTCCCGTTCTCTTCTTACAATATTAAAAAGGCAGTCGCTGAATCTGGCTGTCAATCTGGGCTCCAGACCAACTGAGAAGTCAGGTCAGCTTCGCAGGTGGGCACAGGAGCATAATGTTCCTGCCGTAGCTGTGCCCTTTGTATGTATGGCACAGGAGAGCGAAAGACCACTTTTTGCTCTAATGGCTGCGATATCTGCTAAAGGGCTTCTGAAAAGAGAGCAAAAATTCTCCAGGGATCCGGTTTTTTGGATAGAGCCTCCTGCGGTGTATCAGAAACATTTTATGGTGTGGCCGGAGGTTATAGTAAATACCGAAAATCTTGGTGAGCATTGTAGCTTTAGCACTCCCTCGTCCAGGTTGATTATGCCACCCTGGAAGGAACGCGGAGAAGAGACTGCGGTAGCATTACGGCGGGCGGCGTTTGAGGGGGCTTGTGTCCGTTACGGAATGGATCTTTCCGAAGCAGTGGTCGAACGTTTGGAAAAAGAGCTGAAAGTTATTGAATCAATGGGGTTCTCTTCCTACTTTCTAGTAGTGCGTGATATTGTACGCAGGGCAAGGGGGGAAGATATAAAACGTTCCCTGAGAATATGCGGACGTGGCTCAGGTGCAGCTTCGCTTGTGGCCTATTGTCTAGAAATTACCAATGTATGCCCCGTGAAACATAATCTCTATTTTGAACGATTTCTTAATCCCGGTCGTTCCGATCCTCCTGATATTGACATTGATTTTTCCTGGGATGAGCGGGATGCAGTACTGACGCAGGTCCTTCAGAAGTACGGGAGTCATGCGGCCATGGTTTCAACGATTATTCGTTTTCAACCGCGTATGGCTATTCGGGAAACAGCCAGAGCATTTGGACTGCCGGCAGCGGAGATTTCTAAGATAAGTAAACTCAGTAGATTACCAGGAGCCAAAACCAGAAAGCTTGCAGCTCCCTGGCCTGAGATTATGGAACTTGCCTCTGGTCTGATAGGAATACCGCGTCATATCTCTGTTCATCCCGGAGGTGTTATTATAGCACCGGAACCGGTTTGTAACTACGTGCCTGTTGAATTTGCCGCCAAGGGTGTTCCTATAATTCAGTGGGATAAGGATGGCGCAGAGGCGGGAGGACTTGTGAAAATTGATCTGCTTGGCAATCGAAGTCTCGGGGTAATCAGGGATTGTATTGCATCACTTGTGCAAACAGATCGCAGTTTTGATGAAGAATACTGGCAGCCGGAGGAAGATAGGAAAACAAAAATGGCAGTGGCTGCGGGGAAGACGATGGGCTGTTTCTATATAGAAAGTCCGGCCATGCGTCTATTGCAACAGAAGGCAGGAACAGGAGAGTTTGAGCAGCTTGTGCTGCAGTCCTCTATTATTCGTCCCGCAGCAAATGCTTTTGTGTGCGAGTATGTGCGCAGGCTTCATGGCGGTGCGTGGCAGCACCTTCACCCTAAGCTTGCAATGGTGCTCGATGAGACCTTTGGGCTTATGGTGTATCAGGAGGATGTCGCACGGGTAGCTGTTGCACTCGCAGGATTTAGTCATGCCCGCGCGGATGGATTGCGAAAAGTAATGTCTAAAAAAGATAAGGTGCTGCGTTTAAAAGATTACCGTCAGGAGTTCACAAGAGGTTGTGCCGTAAGAGATGTGAACAGGGAAACCATCGATCAACTCTGGGATATGATGATGAGTTTTGATGGATATTCTTTCTGCAAACCGCATTCTGCTTCCTATGCCAGAGTCTCCTATCAGGCGGCCTATCTGAAGACACATTATCCAGCAGAATTTATGGCGGCAGTGATTTCAAACGAGGGGGGATATTACTCAACCTTTGCCTATGTTTCCGAAGCAAAACGATTAGGAACGTCCATATTCCCCCCCTGTGTCAATCGCAGCCAGATACGATGGTGTGGAGAAGGGAATGGGAGTCCGGTAAAAGGGATTCGGGTCGGATTAATGGCTGTAAACAAATTGTCCTTCAGAACCATGGAGCACATTATAAAGTGCAGGCAAGAGAAGAAGTTTGTCTCCACCATCGATTTCTGGGAGCGGGTTCGTCCCCAGAAGGATGAATATAGAGCCCTGCTTAAAGCGGGAGCAATGGATGGATTAGAGGGGAAAAGTACAAAGAACAGAAGTGAGCTGTTTTGGGAATTTTCTCAGTTCAGACACCTTGCCAAAGCCAAAACAGTTACTCCTCTTTTTAGTGCACAACTGCCAAATGCTCCGCCTCTCCCACCTTTTAATGAGCGGGAATTACAGCAACAGGAGTATGAAACACTGGGCTTTCTTTGCAGTGGTCATCCTCTGCTCTGGTATGGAAGTCAGTTGAATGGTCGGATAAGGGCCTGCGATGTAAGACCCCATACGGGAAAGCTTATTCGCTTTGCCGGCTGGTTGCTCAGTGGAAAACTTGTTTCAACAAAAACTGGAGAGGTTATGGAATTTTTGACCTTTGAGGATGAAACGGGCGTTCTGGAGACAACATTCTTTCCACGAGTCTATCGACGCTATGCAGCAATATTATCTTCGGGTGAGGCGTATATGTTACAGGGACGAGTGGAGGAAGAGTATGGCGCCCTGACTCTTACGGTGAGCACCGTACAGAAAATGAAACAGAATTTTACCCATTAAAAATCGGCGATAAGTTCAACTTCACCACCCATGCTATGGGTTTCATTGTTGAGCACAACTTTTTTCTGAAAGCCGTATGTTACCAGTCTTTTTATGTCGGACCACATGGTTTCGCTTCCCATGATGGCGACAATAATTTCATCCTTGCCACGTTTGAATTTTCCAACATAGGTCTGTCTGGCGGCGTTGGTGTAGCCGGTTTTTCCGCCAAGCGTACCCTTAACCTGCCACAGAGCTTTATTGTGATTGCGCAGAAGTTTTCCTTCCGTGGTACGTGCTTTGACTTGTTTCATTATGGAAGAGAATGCAGGGTCATTCATGGCATGCCGAAAAATAGTCGCAAGGTCGCGGGCGGTGGATTTCTGCCCCTTTGCAGTGAGACCGGTGGCAGTTTTACAAACGGTGTTCCCGGCTCCCCAGAGTTTGGCACGAAGAGTCATCATCTTGGCAAAGTCTTTTTCACTACCGGCAATTTTTTCTGCGAGGGCGACACTGGCATCATTTGCTGAAGCAAGCAAAACTGCATTGATCAGATCATTTGCCTTGTATCGTTTTTTCTGATCGAGGTAAACCTTGGAGCGGGGTTGTCTGGCAGCTTTTCGGCTTACGGAGACGTTTTCGGCCATGGTCAATGATTTCAAGGCGATCATCCCAGTGAGTACTTTGATGGTGGATGCCGGTTGTCTCTGATGATCAGGATTTCTGGAGTATAATACTTTTCCACTGACAGCATCAAGAATGATGGCGGCCCGGGATGAAATCTTTCGGTTGAGGCGTTTGGTGGTGGCTGCCGTGACAATGGGGCCAATTCGTTTTTTTACATCGGTAATAGTGTCAGCCTGTCCCAGAATTACGGGAATATTTCGGCTGCTGCTTACAGTGGCATGGGAGGGGTTTTTTTTTGGCTGTGCAGCTTGTTTGGTGGCAGCTCTCCACTTTGCGACATCATTAAAAATAGGGATCTCCGCTCTGGATTCCACGCTGCTTGAAAGGAGCAATGTGAAGAGGGCAAACAGCAAAAAAACAGAAGAAGAACGTGATATGTTCATAAAGTATATATTTGAAATACTAGGTAGAGGGGCTTATCTGCTCAGAAAACAATAGAGCTTACTCCCTTATTTCTTATAAGCTGTTTGTTTGACTGTCAAGAATAATCCTGTATCCATTGGAATAATAGCCGTTTTGATTAGGAAAAGAGCTATCCGTCATTCTTAATTGACCAAAAAAGGACTTTTATGTAATATGCAGCACATTTAATAATATGAAGCCTACAATCAATTTAGTTCATTCATGGAGTGTTTATGTCGGAACCGAGTAATGTACGAATGACATTAAATTATATACTTGATAACAGTGTTGCACGATATGAGGACCTTCCAGCCATTGGGATGGCGGCTGAGGAAGCTCTGACTTATCGTGAATTTTATGATCGGATTCTGGCGCTTGCAGGCCAGCTTGTGAAAGAAGGAGTCAAAAAAGGAGACAGGGTGGCTATCCTGTCGGAAAATTCACCCCATTGGGGAATGGCTTATTTTGCTATTGTTCGCATAGGAGCTATTGCAGTTCCTATCCTTCCCGATCTTCCAGAAGCCGATGTCCATCATATCCTCAATGAGATGGAAGTGCCTATTCTTTTTGTTTCTCATCGTCAGATAGAGAAAGTTTATGAGTTGAATCAGAAATCATTACGGCGGATTATTACACTTGATGATTCTGGTGCTACACAGGATGTGGTGGAGGTGACCTTCTTCTCCAGTTATCTTGAAGAAGCTATGGCGGCAAAAGCAATTGCCGAAGAGAAGGAGGAAAAAATTTCTTTTGCCGAGGTGGCAGAAGATGATCTTGCTTCCATTCTCTATACGTCGGGTACCTCGGGCTATTCAAAAGCGGTCATGCTCAGCCATAAAAATCTGACGGCCAATGCATTCAGTGCTGCTACAATGATACAGGTTGAGAGCGGCAAAGTTTTCCTCTCCGTTCTGCCCATGTCCCATACCTACGAATTTACACTCGGGTTTATCACACCGTTGATCAAGGGGTGTAAAATTGCATACGCCGGAAAAACTCCGACTCCTGCAATTTTGCAGAAACTCTGTCAACACGAACAGCCAACGATTATGTTTGCAGTGCCGCTTATTATGGAGAAGATCTATAAGAAACGGGTGCTGCCGCAGATTGAGAAGAGTTTTCTTCTCTCCAAGCTCTGTAAATTCTCTTTTGGCCGGAAATTTGTATACAAAAAAATAGGTGCTAAACTTATAGCCTTTTTTGGAGGCAAGCTTGAACTTATGGGGATCGGCGGCGCGGCCTTAAACCCAGAAGTTGAGAATTTTTTGCGCGAAGCTGACTTTCCCTATCTGATCGGATATGGTTTGACTGAATCTGCTCCCTTACTTGCGGGTGGCCCGGTGGGTGATTCTACTATTGCACTCGGCTCAACAGGTAAACCCTTTCCCGGGGTGAAGGTCAAGATTGTTGATCCGGATCCCGAAAGTGGTGTGGGGGAGATTTACGGGTGCGGTCCCAATGTCATGCAGGGCTACTATGACGATCCCGACGCTTCGGCCGAAGCTCTTACGGAGGATGGTTGGTTGATTACCGGTGATCTTGGATCGTTTGATGACGCTGGAAATCTCCATATCCGCGGTCGATCGAAGAATGTTATTGTTATGGCCAATGGGGAAAATGTCTATCCCGAACCCATCGAACATAAAATTAACGCCTATTCCTGGGTGGTGGAGTCACTTGTTGTTGAAAACAACGGTAAACTGGATGCCTGGGTCTATCCAGATTATGAGTTTATTGATGAGGTGACCGAGGGACAATCCCGGATTGAACGGCGTCAATATATCGATAAATTGTGTGAAAAACTCCGAAAAGAGGTGAACACTCAGGTATCCTCTGCATCTCGACTGATGCGGATAGTTGAGAGGCGGGAACCTTTTATCAAAACGGCAACGCATAAGATTAAACGCTATCTGTATAGTGGTGATTGAGGGCTTTTTTGATTTGTGGCGTAGACAGATACCTTTTGACGCTGTTTAGTTGTTTTGATAACATGTTAAAGGCATGAAATAAAAAATACGCGTCTCGTACATGAAGTTTTTCGAAGTTTGCGCTACCTACTTAGCCATCCCGAGTTGGACCTTTTTACAAGCTTATCAAAGACATAATGTAACATGAAAAAAATGTAAATGATCCGGCAATCCATTTACGGAATGGCCGGAAACACTATTATTTCAAAGGAGAGGGAGAAAATAATGAAAAAGAAAATTTCCATATTGGCTTTGAGTACTGTGCTGATTGCCGGTACTGCCATGGCATCAGGATTTCGTATTCCTGAACAATCCATTGACTCTGTGGCTAAAGCTGGTGCGAACGTTGCCTCTGCTAGTCATGCCGATGCAGCCTATTTTAATCCCGCGAATATGTCCTGGTTAGCAAAGGATAGCTGGGCGCTGGAAGGTGAGCTGACCTGGATTAATCTGCCTTCTATCACTTATACTGATAGTCGTAGTTCTTTTATGAATGGAAGCTCCAAGACAGAAAACTTTCTTGTCCCCACCTTCTTTCTTGTGTCTCCGGATTATAATAATTTCCGCTTTGGTATTTCTTCGGTTGCGCCATATGGTTTGTCAAAACGTTGGGAGCAGCCTTTTCCCAGAAGTACAGCTGAAGAGTACAGCGTCAGTGTAATTGAAGTGAATCCGACTATTTCCTATGCAATCGGTGAAATGTTTTCACTTGGTGGCGGTGTACGTATGCTCTACAGTTCAGCCGAGGTCAGCAATTACGCGGTACAATCTAGTGGCCTGATGGTTACCCGTAGCATGGATGGTGACTCTATCGACTGGGGATATAATCTGGCAGCTTCAGTTCGCCCTACTGATGATATAAATATTTCAGCTACTTATCGCTCAAATGTTGATATGAAGCTTGACGGTGATGTGACTATGGCGACAAATACTCCTGCGCCATATCTTATGAAGACAGGGGGCGCTGTTGACCTTCCTGCTCCTGCTGTATTATCTCTTTCCATGGCGTATACATTTGGTCCAGCTACGGTTGATTTGACCTGGGACAGAACCTTCTGGTCAGAATATGAGAATATTGCCTTTAACTATTCAACACCGATCGTGCATCCGGTACTGAATGCTGTTTTTACCCCATCTATTCCAAAAAATTGGGAAGATTCCAATGGGTACCGTGTAGGTTTTGAGTACGTGCTTAATCCTGAGATTACGCTTATGGCAGGATTTGCCTACGATGAGACTCCTATTCCCGATGCTACTCTTGGCTTTGAGCTTCCCGGCAGCAATGCCTGGCTCTACTCCATAGGTGCTCGCTATCGTGTAAGTGAAGCCATGGAACTCGGATTTGGTTATCTGTATGATTATAAGGAGAAGCGGACAGTTGTTAATGGCAGTCCCACCACCGGAATTAATGGTGAATTCACCGATGCTGCGGCGCATTTGTTTTCTTTTGGACTTAGTTACGATCTTTAGGAGTCCTTCTGGTGCCATGGACACCGTTTTTCGGTGTTAGTTTTGAAGCCCCCCGCAGTGATATGTCTGCGGGGGGCTTTTTTTATAAGAAAATTCCTGATAGTTTGAATGTATGCGTATTGTAAAGCTTACTCTTATCGTTCTGTTTCTAGTTTGTATGGGAATTGTTACGGGAAGTTTTTTCTTTCTTGACCAGAGTGCAGTTTTTCTTCTGCAGAAGATGGGGGCCGAGGATGTATCTGTTAAGGGACTAAGCTGTCATGTGAATCAGATTCATGTGGATGGTCTGACAACGGTCTGGGAAACAGCAGATGGTGGCAGTGTTCGTGCTGAGCTGAGCGATGCCTCTTTTCAATACGATATCAAACAAATTTTGCGCAGTGGAAAGGGCAGGATACTGAGTGTTCAAAACCTTGATGTTACGCTGACCAGGAAAAGTAAATCGAAGAGAAGTAGTGAGCTACGCATACCGAAAGAGCTTCTGTTCCTGAAAAAGAGTGTACGTGCCCGTCTTCCCCTGGAAAAGCTTGAAATTGCACATTTACAGCTCTATGGGGATACGGTGAAGCTGCTTCTTGGCAAGAGTATTCAGATAGATGCCGTGGTCAATAAAACAGCACTAGCTGCAACGCTTAGCACTCATTTGTCTGCGCAAGAAATTCTTGTTGCGGAACTGCACAGTGCTGATTCCAGCCATATTAGAGGAACGTTTCGCTTGCAGAAGGATGAAGGCGAACAATCGGAGCTTATTCTCTCGCTTTCTCCAGGCCGTTTGTCGGGTGAGGCAAATCTGGATATAGAAACAGTTCAGAATGTGCTTGCCGGACAGGAAAGTGGGAGGAACTCTTCTGTTATCGGAGGCCGTCTGTCCACTGTGTTTGATATCCTATCTGCTAGTGATACGCAAACAGTATCAGCAACTGTGAAAGTGGTTGAGTTGGATACTCAAGAGATGCACGGTTCGCTCATTGAAATTCAGCTTAATGGTAGTATAGAAGAGAAGAACCTTGTTCTTGATCCCGATTCCAGGGTTCAGGTTCAACAGCTTTATTTTGGAACCACAGAGATTCAACGGTGTGATCTGGATATTGGTGGAAATTATCGGCTGGCAGAGGATAGGGTGGCAATCTCTTTTATTGATCATCAGACCCTGAATGTTCAAGGGCTCACCACGGAAAAAATGCAGTTTCAGGATTTTACTGTGCAGCCACGTAATCCCCTGTTCGTTACCTTGAATAGCGAAGATAAAAGATGGTCGGTTGTTGATAACACACTAAATATCAGTGGTTTTCATGGTCTGCTTGGAGCAAGCAGTGTCGACGCGACTCCTTTGTATTGTAGTTTCTCCGGTCTCAAAACATCCTTTTCAAAAACTGGCCTGTTGCTCAATGTGCAGACTCCTTCCCTGCAGTTGAGTAATGGCGTACAGACTCTTCCACTAAAGGACTTTAGGGGAAGTGTGAAGCAGACTCGGGATTTAATAGAAGGAAAAATTCTGTTTTCTCCTGAAAATATTGCAGGACGTCTGGCATTGCACTTTGAGTATAAGCTTGATTCTTCTAGTGGTAAATTTTCTCTTGAAACGGAGAAACCTTTTGCGCTAAATCGAGAAGGCTCCTCTCTTGCATCTCTTATTGTTCCCTGGCGCTATCCTTTCAACCTTGATGGCGGCATTGTGTCCTTTGGGGTTCATGGCAGTTGGGGGAGCTCGGATTCACTACAGCTTTCCGCCTCCATTGACCTTATAAGGGCAGGTGGATACTTTCAGCAGTTTTTATTTGAGGGCCTTGATATACATCAGAAATTTAGTCTTTCACCTGATTTCACACCGAAAAGTTCCGGGAGTATAGTTTTGCGGCACCTTATCGGTGGCATTGATGTGTATGATATTGTGGCCGATATCAATCTTGGGGGTTCCCAAAATGGAAAGCTTCCTGTTTTGCAAATGAATAGCCTGCGCGCTTCTCTGTTTGATGGCAGGGTGACTACTTCAAATGTGGAATATGATATAAACAAGCCGGATAGTAGTTTTGTTGTAAAGATTGACAACATGGATTTGACTGCTCTGGTGGATCTGATAAAAATGGAGAAGCTGAAGGTGACTGGGAAAATAAGCGGTACAATCCCAGTGGTTATCAAGGACAAGCAGGTTGTTGTCGTAGATGCGCTGCTAGAAAGCAGAGAACCCGGGGGAGAAATTCACTATCTTCCAGGAGAGCTCAATCAGTCAGGTATTGCCGGGTATGCCCTAAAGGCTGTCGAAAATCTGCAATACCAGAAGCTATTAGTAAAGGCGGGATATCTCCCTTCCGGACAGCTTGATCTTGATATCAGTCTACAGGGACACAGTCCGGAACTGCAGACTAGCAGACCTGTACAGTTGAATATTCATGCGGAACAGAACCTGCCGGCTCTGATGCAAAGCCTACGCTTTAGTAAGGGATTAACCGAGAAACTGGACAAACGGGTAAAACAGAATTACAACTGAAAGTGGAAGCAGTAGCGTGCCATTGTTAATGAAGCGTAAGAAGATGGAGAAAAATATGGAAGTGAAAATCGTGTCGCTGATACTTGCTGGAGCTGTGCTTTGCAGCTTTGGATGCAGCCCCACCGTGAAGGTAGCTGCACCGGATAAGCCAATTGTCATTAATCTGAATGTCAAAATACAGCATGAAATTTTGGTGAAAGTGGATAAGGAACTCGACAATGTACTGAGTGAAGAGAGTGGCTTGTTTTAAGAGCAACCTCATAAGAAAAAAAACGTATTCTCGTCTAAGGAGAACAGGTATGAAGCAAATAGTGAGTCTTGTATTTTTATCCCTGATGCTGGTTTGTAATCCGGCTATGGCACTGGATTTACAAGGTGCAAAAGCTCAGGGATTGGTTGGAGAAACCGCAACGGGTTACCTTGCTCCTGTGAAAACAGGTGCCGATACACAGCAGTTGGTGAAAACGATTAATGCAAAACGGAAGGCGCATTATCAACAAATTTCCAAGCGCAATAATACGTCACTTGCTGCAGTGGAGAAACTGGCAGGGGAAAAGGCGATGAAGAAAACGCCTGGTGGTCAATATATTCTGGTAGGTGGAGCTTGGCAGAAGAAATAACTGTCACAGATTGAACGATGGAAATTAAAAAAGCCCGCACTGACATTGTTCAGTGCGGGCTTTTCGTGTTTTTGTCGTTTGCCTACAATAGGATATTTCTGGCAAAGCCAATAACTGGCAAAATCATCTTTGACAGTATTCCTGAAAATGCCAGAATCATTATGATAATAAACCCGTAACGTTCAATACCTGCATAGGACCTTGCCATATCCGGGGGGAGAAGGCCCATAAGGATTTTGCTTCCGTCCAGTGGGGGAATGGGAAGGAAATTAAAGATACAGAGGACCAGATTAATCCAGACGGAAGCCATTAGTACCTCATTTAGCGGTACGAGGATAGCCTCTGCAACGGAAGAATAGGGAATGCTTGCAGCAATAAACCAGACAATTTTAGTACATATTGCACTGATAATAGCCAGAACCAGGTTTACTGCAGGTCCTGCTAGGGCGACCCATAGCATATCCTTACGTGGATTTTTAAAATAATTGGGATTTACAGGAACTGGTTTTGCCCACCCTATTTTAATAATAAAAAATGCCAGTGTTCCAAGAGGATCAAGATGCTTCAGAGGATTGAGAGTCAGCCGGCCCTCGTTACTGGCCGTGGGATCACCAAACCTGTATGCCACGTATCCATGAGCAAACTCATGTACGGTCAGAGCCAGGAGAATAGGTGGTCCTAGAATAATTATCTGGAGAATAATATCGTTCATAGTTTTTTGTTTTCCAATGGTTATCTGAAAGTACGGCTCTGCAATCGGTAAATGGTAGGTGAGGCCGGCAATAAGTGCCTGAAGGTCACACCTTGTTCGCTATCTGCAGAGTGCGCCCGCTGTCTGCTTTTAATGGCCCCTTGCATGTTCCTGTTCTTTATTACGTCTTTTCAGGCGTAAGGCACTAAACTAATCACTGATTTGGAATGATGCAAGGTACTCGCTCAAGTGCATCACTTGAAGATAAAGAGTATTTCAACATATACAACGGCAAGAAGTGGGGCTAGGACGTGGCGAAATGCTGTGCTATAACAGTCTGTCTCGGGTTTTTCGGTTTCTTTCCAGATGTTGAAACAACTTGCTGAGCAGCAGGCTAGCGATACAGGCCATAAGCAGTCGGCTAATAACAATAACCCAAAAATTGGCTCCGAAAAGAACAAAGAGTAGAGGGTCTTCAATAAGGGAATGGCAGATCATAAGAAAAGTGCCAATGAAAAAAATGTCTTTTCTACTAAGATTGCCAGAGTTTGCTTCCTTAAATAAAATTCCTGCACCATAGGTGATCCCAAGAAGCTGACCTGTAAGGAGTGAAAAGGAAGTTTGTACCCGTTGGCCGTAGTTTTTGATAAATCGGGTCTGTTTGACTGCATCCATTAAGAAGATTATCGCAGTGATCAGGAGAACGATCTTTGTCGCCAGCATTGCGGCATTTATCACCGAATGAAACAACATGTCCGGCAGAGTGGAATAAGAATCAAGCTGGATACTTTTACCGCTCTTTTCCCCTGTGAAAAAGGAGGGAGGGAGTAAAAAAAGAGGAAAAGCGGTGATAAAAGCCATGCTAATTCTCAGACCGGTTGAGTAGAAAAAACCGATACCAAGTTTTTTCATGATACTGTTTTCCACCGGGAGGCTATGACAGATACCGAGAAATACCCCAAGAATTGTCCATTCGTAGGGGCTGAGGCCTAAGGGAGCTGCAAATGCAACTGCCGCATAAAGGTTGAGAAAAACTCCGGCACAAATGGCCATTGCTGTTTCGGCAGGCAGTTGTAAAATATTGGTAACCGGGGAAAAAAGAAAGCTAACAGGTCGTAAAAGATCAAAGTAGAGAATGATGTCTGCAAGAATATAGAACGGTATAACCAGTTTTAGAATGAGGACTCCACTGGTAAGTGATGCTTTCAGGCTTTCGCGAACTTGCTTTGGCATAATAGCTCTGTCTCTGTCCTGACTTTGTGAATAGTTGATACTGCTACAGTCTGTCTTTTTTCTGTTTATATGCTATAAAAACAAATGTATATCTTCCGGATATGTCTGTTTTTGTCACGGAGTCAGATATACGGTATATCGGTTTGAGCTGCAATGATTATTCTCCCTTGACGATATGGTGATCGCCTAATATATTGTGTGATTTCAATGGTATTCTGTGTTAGCGCTTTGCTGGTGAGATGAATGACTAATGATATGAGGTTTTTGTGAACTACAGACATTTACAGATTGTCCTGCTGCTGCTCTTTTTTTTCCCTACCCACTTATTTGGTGAATCCATTGGGAAGCTGGAAGTGTCCGTTTCCATTCCCCCTCAGAAGTGGCTCTGTGAACAGCTTGGCAAGGATCGTCTGATAACGCACCTTTTGATTGACAAGGGGCAGGAACCCCACGCCTTTGAGCCCTCTCCAAGACAGATTCAGGCTCTTTCCAAATCCAGCATATATTTTACCACTGGTATGGAGTTTGAAAAAGAAATCATCAGGCGTCTACAGACCGGTGCACCACAACTGCAGATAGTTGATACCAGTCAGGATATAGTCAGGATTCCCATGGAAGGTCAATCTGCTCATGCCCACGATGGTGGAGCTGTGCCCGATCCCCATGTCTGGCTGTCTCCTCTGAACTTGAAAAGTATGGCTGCGGCAATGGCTGTTGCCTTGATTTCAATTGATTCGGACAATGAAGGTGTGTACCAAAAGAATCTTGAAGAATTGAATGTTCAGCTCGATCATTTGGATACAACTGTTGCAGAGGGACTAGACCCTTTTAAAGGAGCATCGTTTTTTGTTTTTCATCCAGCATTTGGGTATTTTGCCAATCGATATCATTTGCAGCAGATTGCGGTGGAAACGGGGGGGAAGGCCCCCACTCCCCGGCAGCTCTTTAGTCTTATAAAAAGGGCAAAAGCTGAAGAGGTCAGGGTGATTTTTGTGCAACCCCAGTTTGATCCCAGAAGTGCAGAGCGTATTGCAAAAGCCATCGGTGGCAAGGTCGTTTCCCTTGATCCGCTAGCAGAAAACAGCGTTGCGAATATTAAAATAATGGCTGTGAAAATTACTGCTGCTCTCTCTGGGCAGGACAAATAATGGCTTCCGTTGAAACAGAGAAAAGTGCGATTTCCATTCGTGGTCTTTCTTTCTCCTATGAGACGCAGGTGATACTTGCAGATGTTAATCTTGAAATAAAGCCTCTTGATTCCATATGTATTGTCGGCCCGAACGGTGGCGGAAAATCCACCCTTATTAAGCTGATGGTTGGACTCCTGTCCCCTGATAGTGGAACTGTCCACATCTTTGGTGCCCAGCCCGAGGCTGCGCGTTTGCGTGTCGGCTATGTGCCGCAGTACGCAAGGTATGATCCGCAGTTCCCTATTTCTGTGCTCGAAGTGGTCTGTATGGGAAGACTTGGGAGTTCATGGAGTGGTCGCTATAGTAAAAAAGACAAAGAGATGGCACTTGAATCCCTGGAACTTGTGGGGGTCGGGGGGCTTTCCAGCCACTCTTTTTCAGCCATATCTGGTGGGCAACGGCAACGGGTTTTGATCGCCAGGGCTCTGGCATCCGAGGGAGATATACTCATTCTTGATGAACCCACGGCAAATATTGATCATGAGTCGGAACTGCAGTTTTTTGATCTTCTGACCCGGCTGAACAAGCGAATGACCATTCTTATGGTGACCCATGAGGTTGGCTTTGCATCTACTTTTTTCAAGCGAATAGCCTGTGTCAATAAACAGGTTGTGGTGCATCCCACAAGCGAACTCACCGGTGATCTTATTCGAGACCTATACGGTGGTGACTTGCAGATGATTCGTCACGATCACTGCTGTGCGCCGGGAGGACATCAACATGACTGAGTTTTTTGCAGCCCTTGTCGACCCCAACCTGCCCTTTCTTCGCTATGCTCTGCTCACTGGAGTTTTTGCCTCTATACCTTTTGGCATTATAGGTACCTTTGTTGTTGTCCGCCGGATCAGCTATATTGCAGGGGCTATTGCCCACTGCGTTCTTGGCGGTATAGGCCTTGGGCTCTATATGGAGAAAGCTATGGGGGTGACCTGGTTTGGTCCGATGCAGGGGGCAGTTCTTGTGGCATTGCTTGCTGCTGTTATTCTTACCCTAGTGAGTCGCTATGCGGCGGAACGAGAGGACAGTGTTATCGGGGCGCTTTGGGCTGTGGGGATGGCAACAGGACTGCTTTTTATTGCAAAAACACCAGGGTATGTTGATCCCATGAGTTATCTTTTTGGGAATATCCTTTTGGTATCGAAGCAGGACTTTATTTTTGTGCTGCTCCTTGATGGACTGGTACTTGGGCTTGTTGGAATCTTTTATAATAAATTTCTGGCGGTCTGTTTTGATGAAGAATTTGCGAGATTGCGAGGACTGAATACCGGCTGGGTGTACTTGCTGTTGCTCTGTCTTGCGGCCATGACTATTGTGCTTCTGGTACGTGTTGTCGGGATTGTAATGGTTATTGCGCTCCTTACTCTGCCGGCATCGGTTGCCGGGAATATGTCACGCAATGTTGCTCAGATGATGCTGCTTGCGGTCCTGTTTTGTGCGGGGTTCGTGGTGTGTGGGCTGGGGCTGAGTTATAATCTGGATTTACCCAGCGGTCCTGTGATTATAGTAATTGCAGCTACTGTTTATCTCCTGGTGTTGCTGTTTGCGCACTTTAAAAAGAGTTTCTCCTGAACCATTCACTAAGAAGTCTCTTCGGAGCCCAAAATAATCGAATTTGAAGCACGGAGTCTGCGCTTATCTGCTAAGCAGTTACCGTTCAAAGTTAGGGGGAATGCGTTGCCCTCGCTGAATAATTACCCCAAAAGTACCATTACCTTGGATTGTTGAGTCGTACTGAACCACCAAGGCGTGTAAGGAATGCTTTTGCCTGCGCGGACAGGTGAACAAACTCCATACCATATTTACCCTTGTTTATCGACCGGACAATAACTATCTCTGAGAGGTTGAATGCTGTCCCAATGGCAAATTCAACGTGCATTTTGTCACCGAGTTTATGGAATACAGTGGAGAGCATAAGGACGCCACCCTCACTGATATTAAGTATCACCCCGTTACTCTTCTTTTTGGTTTTAATGTTTTCGCAATAGACAAAAATTTCTTCATCAATAATATGATTTTGTGGTATTCGTTTGTGGCGTCTTCTCTCCGTGGGTTTTTTGGTGGTGTTACTTCCTTTTTGATGAATAAAATGATCGTAAAAGTCAGTGTCAATTACCGTGTCATTGTTTGTTGATTCCGATGGCTTTTGGGGTGAGTTAGAGGGGACGGGAGCAATTAGTACTGAAAAGATAGCGAAGGCATCATCTCGATTTCTGGCTATGGTAAATACTTTATCCAAATGGGTGATCTTAAGAAGGCTTTTAACCTGAGCTGTGACCCCACATATAACCAGTTGCCCATCGTTGTAGATCTCCTTGAGTGCCCTGATCATGGAACCGAGTCCGGTGCTGTCCATGAAAACAATATTGCTCATATCGAGCAATATAAAAACATTTCCCTTTTTGACAAATCCCTGCATGGCAGAAAGAAAACCCTCCGCCTGTGGAGCATCCAGTCGCTCACCTTCAAAAGTGACGATAAATACGCCGTGAATAAGTTCTGTCTTGAGTCTCATTTTTCCGTTTGTGTGATGGTGAAATTGTAAGTTAGATTTGATTTTGTATTATGAAAAGTATATCAATTTGGCTAATAATTACAAGCGACTTTTGGACATATGTGCGTTATTCCGGTATGCTGAGCACTTTGTATGATAGGGCTAATGTTGGTTAAAAAACTAAAACTGCTGGAATTGCAGAAGAGTGATTCAGGTGGGGAAGTATTTAGAAAGATATTTTTTCTCATCTTCTTTATTGTCCACTATTGCATCAAGGCGTGCATCTCTTAAAGCAGAAAACATTTCCCTGAATTTCTTTCCCGGCGGATATCCAAGTTCTTTCAGGTCATCACCCTTTAGGAGTGGTTGAATATCTCTAAGAGATGTTACATAGAGTGAGACCGCCTGCTTGATCTCCTTTCTTCTTGCAATAGCAATAAGATACAAAAGGCCATCGTTGGAAAGAGGGGCAAGCATTCTCCTGATGGTACTATTTTTACCGGGGATATTTCTGTATAATTTGTTGGCTAATTCGTCGGCTGTCACTTTCTGAAAAATCAGTTCCCGGCATATCTTTTCATTGATCTGAAAGCGCAGGCAAAATGTCTCCAGTTGTCTGGGCCTGGACCTGGCCATGATGGAGAGAAGGTAAATGCGCCAGGGGTCTATTGTTTCATCGAGATAGAGCAAGAGAAACCAGGATATCGCTTGCTGAGCCTGTCTCAGGATATGGAGAAAGCGCCGGTCTGTTTTGAGGTTTGGGCGCAGATCCGGCCAAAGAAACTGGAAGAGTTCGAAATCCGCCAGTCGTTGAATGGCAAGTATTGGGTTCTCCTCTGCAAATATCTGTTGCAGCTCTGAAAAGAGGCGAGGGTTGTTTGGCTGGCTGAAGAGGCCCATCTTAACAGCTCCGCGAATTAAGCGCTCAGCGTGTTTGGAAATTTTGAAGTCCATTCGCTTTTCAAATCGAATCGCTCGTAGAATACGACTGGGGTCCTCCACAAAACTTAAGTTGTGCAGAACTTTTATCAGCTTTTCTTTAAGATCATTCTGGCAGCTGAAAAAATCGATAAGTGTGCCGAAGTGTGCAGAGTTGAGCTGCAGTGCCATGGCGTTGATTGTGAAATCTCGCCTATATAAGTCAAGTTTGATGGATGATAGCTCAACCGTTGGCAGGGCAGCCGGGTACTCGTAGTATTCGAGTCGTGCGGTGGCAATATCAATCTTGAACCCGTCGGGAAGGGTGACATTGGCCGTAATAAAGTGCTCGTGGGTTTGCATGCGACCGCCGATTTTTTCAATGAGGTGTCTGGCAAAGACAATGCCGTCACCTTCCACTACTATATCAAGGTCGAAATTTTTTTGTTTCAAAAGCAGATCACGGACAAAACCACCAACTGCGTATGCCTTGAACCCGGAATTGTCGGCAACTTCTCCGATGGTTCTCAGCAGAATAATATGGTCGCGTCCCAATGTTTCGCTCATGAGTTGAAGGACATTTCTCTGCCGTTCAGGTGTGGGATTATTATCTTCGCTATCGAATTCTTTTGGAAGGTGGCCGGGATCATCGATTAGCATATTGAGGAGATCGGTTCTGGTGATCACTCCTTTAAGTTGTTGCCCATGGATAATAGGGATTAGCCGCTGCCTGCGCTCGATGATAAGCTCTTCAATATCGGCAAGCGTGGCACTGAGCGGAAGTACCCTGATATCCGTTTTCATATAATCACTCACCGGAAAAGAACCGAGATTATGGTGGATAGCTTTCTCGACAATTCTGCGAGAGATGGTTCCGGCGATTCCTGCAGGAGGCTGTGATGTAGGAGCTGTTTTCTGTGAGGAATCTATTAGTACAGGCAGGACGGTTATGTTGTAACGGGTTAAAATGGTATTAGCCTCACCGATTGTCGTGCTTGCTGGAATGGTAATAACCGGTTGTGAGAGCATTTCTCTTGCAATGGCCTGTGGCTTGATATGTCGGTGAAAGCTGCGGATAAGCGTTTCCTGGGCTTCAATTAATGACATGTCGCGCAGGGTCGCAGATGCAGCGGAGGCGTGACCTCCTCCATTAAAATCCCTGGCAATGTTCCCCGCATTTACTTCGGCGATTCTGGATCTTGCAATCAGGTAGATACGGCCTTCCATGCAGATCAGGGCAAAGAGGCAATTCAGGTTTTCCATCGCCATAAACCGACGCACGATAAGTGAAAAGTCGTCCTCGTATTTCTCAAGGGTGAGGCTGCCAACAACCACTTCAATACCGGATATAATGTATTTTTTTGCGGTTTTCGTGAGCGCGTGGATCAGGTTCACCTGTCTGGCTGTCAGGTCGTAGGAAAGAAATTGTGAAATAATGTCAAGTTGGGCACCTTCTTGCAGAAGCCAAGCAGCGGTGATAAGGTCATCGGGGGTGGTGGTCAGGTGGGTGAGTGAACCCGTGTCTTCGTAAATACCAAGTGCAAAGATGGTTGCCTCTCCCTGGTCGATCGGGATGGCTTTATCCTGGAGTTTTTTGCAGATAATGGTGACTGTTGCCCCGGTGTGCGCGACCGATTCAAAGGTCCCTTTCATGTCCTGTTCGTGGTCGGGATGGTGATCGTACAGATGAAGCTGTAAACCTGGGTTCTGGAGGCATTTCGAAAAATCACCGATGCGCGATTCCTGTCTGGTGTCGACCACAATAAGGGTGCTCACTAGGGTCAGGTCAATGTTTTTTAGTTTTTCGAAGGTATATTGATTGGGGATTGTTTCGCTGATGAAATGCCTGACGTTCTTCTCCTGCGAGCCCGGAAATGCCATCACTGCATCCGGGTGGAGTTTTTGTACCGCTATCATGGAGGCGAGGCCGTCAAAATCAGCGTTAAGGTGGGTTGTGATGACTTGCATGCTTTACTATCCACTATCCGTTATCAGCTGTCAACTGGTGCCTGTTCACTATCGGTTTTTTCTATTTTACACAGCCCCTTAGAGAAATAAGAACTTATTTTTGAGTGCTGCTAAAAATAGCTTTATTGGAGAGGATTTCATTGAATCTGCTTGTTTTAGGTATTTTCCACCAAACGTCCTCGCTCATCCTTCACTTGCGGATTGTTTGTCGCAAAAGCCCAAAAACGCTAGCTACTATTTGTTGATAGCAATTACCTGTCAGCCTCTGGGGTGAAATTTCTGATGGACAGATTTGAGTTTGTCTTCGTCAACATGGGTGTAGATTTGGGTGGTGGTGATGTCGGAGTGACCCAGCATCATCTGTACGGACCGAAGGTCTGCACCGTGGGAGAGCAGGTGGGTGGCAAAGGAGTGGCGGAGGCTGTGAGGTGACACGTCCTCATGTATTCCGGCAGCTCGGGCAGCTTCTTTGATGATTTGCCAGAATCGCAGACGTGTCATTCCCCTGCCTCGATTGGTAACAAAGAGAATGTTGGATCGTTTGCCCTTTAGAATCATGGGACGTGCTGAATCGAGATAGGCTTCAATGGCATCTTTTGCAGGAGTTCCAAAGGGAATAAGACGTTCTTTTTCCCCCTTTCCCACAACCCGTATAAAGCAAGAAGAGAGATTACAGCTTGTAACGGGGAGGGTGACCAATTCTGTGACACGCAAACCTGTCGAGTAGAGAAGTTGCAGCATGGCATAGTTGCGCTGCAGTAAGGGGGTGGATATCGGTGGCGGACAAAGCAGGCGGTTTATCTGTTCAATTGACAAGCCTTTCGGGAGACTGGAGCCACTTTTCGGCGCACTTATATTGCTAAATGGGTTACTTGAAATCAAGTTTCTGTTGTACAGAAAGGTGAAAAAGTTTTTTAAGGCCGAGACTCTTCTTGCATTACTGCGGTGGGAAATATTTCTACTGCGGCATTTTTCCAGAAAAGCATGGATGGTTTTACTGCTGATTTGCTGCAGAGATTTCTTTTTTGTCGCCAGAAAGAGAAGGAAAAAGTGAATATCGGCGTCGTAGGCCGCTACTGTGTTTTCCGCAAAGCGTTTTTCCGTGATCAGATAGTGGAGAAAGACCTCTTTTGCAGAAGTGAACTCTTGTGAGAGGGGTTTTCTGGCGATGGCAGAATGGAGGGGAGGAAGTGAAAACGCCCGTTACATAATGTGATGCAGCGGGCGTTAGTAAAACAATGCTGGTCAGGGCTCAGCCGCGTCTGACGCGGTTAAACTTACGGAGTTTACGACGAGCTTCAGCTTGTTTGCGACGTTTCTTTACACTTGGCTTTTCGTAGTGCTCACGACGTTTGAGTTCTCTTTTTATTCCATCAATCTGCAGTTTCTTTTTCAGTTGCCTGATGGCATACTCAAGATCTCCACGAACTTCAACTTCTATCATTTGGGGCTCCGTTATCAACAATATTTACGAGAAATCCAGAAACACGATATTCCGAATTTTCATTACAATTATAAAATTCACGACAATAACCTTCCCAATATAGGAAAAAGATTTGTGTATGTCAATGGATTTTTCTTTGAAAGGGGGTGCTATTCTGTAGTTCTTCGGCAGGAAAGATTTTTCCGGGATTCATAATGTTGTTTTTATCGAATAATTGTTTGAGCTGACGCATCACCTTGATGCTGGTTGTGTCTAATTCCTGAGAAATATAGTTGGATTTTGTGATTCCCACGCCATGTTCTCCGGAAAGGGTGCCTCCCATGCTGAGAACTTTTGTGAATAGTGCAGCTTTGACGGTGATGGACTTTGTGTTTTCTTCTGGGGAATTATCTGCTGCCAAAATATTGACGTGGATGTTTCCGTCCCCTGCATGGCCAAAGGTGAGGATGGTGATCCGAATCTCTTTTGCCAGGTTTTCGCAAAAGCTTACCAGTTCGGGGATGCGGCTTCGTGGTACAACGACATCTTCACTGGTTTTATATGGGCTGAGTTTCTGTGTTGCCGGTGAGATGGATCGTCTAGCCTTCCAGATTTCACGGATTTCAGTTTTTGTTGTCGCCCGTTTTAACGTGCACTGTTTTTCTGTGGTTACTAGGCTTTGCAATTGCTCGGATTGGGCCAGGACTTCTTTCTTGCTGCCATCGATCTCGATGATAAGCATAGCCTGGATAGAGGGCAGCAATGGGGTTGGTAAAATATCAGAAACGACCTGGAGTGCAGTTCTGTCCATATACTCGAGGGTACATGGCAGGATTTGCTTCTGCAGGAGTATGGCCACAAATTCCGTTGCTCGTTGCAGGGACGTGAAGCTGAGGAGAAAGGTTTCTTTGTACTCGGGGAGAGGGAGAAGTCTGGTGATTATTTTAGTAATAATACCAAGAGTTCCCTCGGAACCAATAAAGAGACGGGTGAGGTCATATCCAACCACACCCTTTTCGGTACGACAGCCCGTTGTCAGGATCTCACCATTGGCGAGTACCACCTCAAGGCCGAGAATGGAATCTTTGGTTACACCATATTTAATGGCGGAGGGTCCTCCGGCACACTCTGCCACATTGCCGCCAATGGTACAAAATTTAAGGCTTGCAGGGTCTGGAGCATACATGAGTTTATGCTTTTTTAAGCTTTCCTGGAAGTCTCCAGTGATCACTCCTGGTTCAACTATGGCAATCTGGTTGTCGGTGTCAACTTCAAGTATCCTGTTCAGGCGCATACAACTTAGCACGATACCTCCCTGAACGGGAAGGGCACCGCCCGTTGTGCCGCTGCCGGCACCCCGTGCAACAATTGGGATCAGGTTGCTGTTGGCAAGACTTGCCAGGGCTGAGACCTGTTTAACGCTATCCGGGTGTACTACGATGTCCGGCAGAAATGTCTGTTTACTATTGTCGTAGGAGTAGCAGTGTAGCTCTTCAATTGCATCACTGCAGTGTGCGGAGCCGACAATGTCGATGATTTTTTGAATAAGATCCCTGTTCATTTTTGTATGTTACTCTCTGGCGTGGAAAAAAACAGTAGGGAATTATTGCCGGTTATGGAAGTTCAATCGTTCTTGGAGTAGAATAGCTCAATTAAAGGTGAATAATGATCCATTACAAATAAAGGAGATCAGGGTGACAAAAAAAATCTGTGTAGCACTTCTTGCGGGTGGAGCATCGGGTGAACGTGAGGTGTCTCTTGCAGGTGCAGCTGGTTTTGTGGAAGCAATTGATCAAGATAAGTATGAATTGCGCCGATACGATCCGAAAACTGATCTTTGCAAACTTGCAAAGGATGCAGCACGTATCGATGTAGCCTTTATCTTGCTCCATGGTGTTCATGGCGAAGATGGTACAGTACAAGGGTTTTTAGATCTTCTTGGTATCCCTTATCAGGGGTCAGGGGTGCTCGGCAGTGCTCTTGCGATGGATAAGAATATGGCAAAAATCCTGTATCGGTTCAATGCTCTTCCCGTTGCAGATTGGGAAATGGCTCTGCCCGAAGATATTGTAAATTCTGAGCGATTGCTTAAAACGCTGAACTTTCCACTGGTTGTGAAGCCGATTCGTGAGGGCTCAAGCCTTGGGATGAGTGTTGCTAAAACCGTCAAAGAGTTGCAACAGGGAATCAGGCTCGCCTACGAGCATGATTCTGAAGTGATGGTGGAGCAGTTTGTGACCGGGAGAGAGATTACGGTGGGAGTAATAGGAAATAAAGAGCTAACCCCGCTTCCTTTGATAGAAATTATTCCAGGGGAGGAGTATCTGTTTTTTGATTACACTGCAAAGTATAAAGAGGGGGCAACGAGTGAAATCTGTCCGGCAGAGGTGGGTGAAAGTGTGGCGACACTCGCACAGGAATACGCAGTGACTGCTCACAGGGTGCTTCAATTACAAGGCTACTCAAGAACCGATATGATGCTCACTCCAGACGGTTCGCTTTACCTGCTTGAAACAAATACTATTCCCGGCATGACCCCCACAAGCCTTTTACCCCAGGCTGCGGCAGAAGCGGGGCTGAGTTTTACACAGCTTATTGATAAGCTGCTGCAGCTTGCCCTTGAGGAAAACTGATTCTTTAGAGAGGGGTCCTTTAGTGACTCTCCAAGAAGCAGCGCATATGGTCACTTCGTGTAGGATGTCTTAAGCGTTTGAGTGCTTCCTGTTCAATTTGGCGAATTCGCTCACGAGAGACGTTGAACTGTTTTCCTACTTCATCAAGGGTGCATTCGCACCTTCCCCCAAGTCCAAAGCGTAGGCGCAGGACCTGAGCTTCTCTTCTGCTTAAGGTCTCAAGGATATTTTCTATCTGCTTATGGAGATCAGTGGTGATTGCAATGTCATCTGGCAGGGTGGCTGTGTCATTTGCTATAAGGCCCATCAGGTTTTGATTGTTGACACCCACCGGTTCCTCAAGTGAAACAGGTTCCAGGCTGGTCTCGATGATAGAGAGCATTTTGTCATGGTCCATATAGGTGTTTTTGGATAGTTCTGTCATCGTTGGTTTGCGACCAAGTTGTTTGCGTAATCCACTGAATGTTTTGTTAAAGTGATTGCGTGAAACCAGAAAGTGGGCAGGGAGTTTGATGGTTCTGGTTTTTTCAGGTATTGCTCTAGTGATTGCCTGACGGATCCACCAAGACGCGTACGTTGAAAAGCGTCTCCCGGTGTTGTGGTCAAAGCGAAAGACTGCGCGCATCAGGCCGATGCATCCCTCCTGAACAAGATCGGCAAGACTCAGGCCTCTGTCAGTGTATCGTTTGGCTATGGAACAGACGAGTCTTAGATTGGCCGTGATAACGATATTCTTGGCCTCTTCAATTTCATGTGCAAGTGCTTTGAATTGTTCGCAGAGATAATGGGTGCCATTGTCATGGGGATGGGTGTCGCAGACAGATTCCAGGGTGTTTAGTATGAGGTCGAGTCGACGTTTTCCCGGTTTGATGGGGTTGTCTTTTTTTTCCCAGTTGAGGACGGTTTCCTGTAGTTGTTGAATCGTAATCGATGAAGATTCGATCTCTTTAACACTCTGGACTATGATGCAAAAATTTTCCCGGATTGTTTTTGCGTGTTTGATCTCATCCTTGTGGCTGAGGAGTGTCGCAGACTGGAGTTGCTGGCTCACCAGAGAGGGCGGCTGTTTGTCAGGTTCAATCTGCAAGGGGGGCTGTACTGTGTCTTGGGAGCTATTGTCAGATGTGTGTGCCATTATGCATTCCTTTGTAGTGATGAGCAGTCAGTGAGAAATCCTATCATGTTCAAGCAATAATCATACCTAAAAGTAGTTGTTTCTTTGTTGTTTATTTAAGGGGCTGAGTTGTCGGCCTTTTAATTCTGAGAGTTTTGGAAGGGGGCAAAGAAGGTGTCAGGGAACTGACAACATTGTTTCCTCCGAGTTTGTGTTCGGAATTTCAGGTGACGCTTTTTTGAATGTTTGTTGCAGGGGCTCTAATGAAAAGATAAAAATGAAGAGTGGAGCAATAGATAATCTTGTTTGCGGAAGTTCTAAAAAGATGTAAAGGTAGTAATCAGTCGTAAATAAAGTTTTCGTTTGTTGGGTAATGGTGAGAATTTAAAATGGAAATGGTTAAAGCACTTTCGTCTCTGCAGCAGCGTCTCACGCATGTGAGTGGCAGTTGGTCCGTTGCGGAATATAACTCTTTAGTATCATTTTATATCCGGTTCCTTCCAAAAATGATGGATGTGGAACGTTGCACCATCTTTTTAAAAGAACCCGGTGCAGAGTCCTTGTTTTCGATGCATGGAACAGGTCTTGAAAGTAATGTTATTGAGGCCCCATTGGATGGAAGTATTGTCGGGCGGGTAATGGCCAGTGGTCAGAGCGTTATCGAAAATGATCTCCTGGCAAAAAATGGATATCACCATGAGGCGGATGAACAGACAGGCTTTCGCAGCAGGAATACCCTTTGTACGCCCATACATAATGTTTCCAGCAATGAGGTGCTGGGTGTTATACAGATTCTGAATAGGTTGGGACTTGACTCTTTTGATGAGGAAAAACAGAAGGAGCTCGAAGAAATAGCCGGGTATCTGTCAATTTCCATTGAGTCCATTCTGCTGAAGAAGAAGATTGCTAAGATTGCAGCGGAGTTTGATGATGAGGTAGCCCGCCTTGAATTTGATGCCGTTCGGGAGGGGCGTTTTATTGCAGAAAGTCCTGCAATGCGTGAAGTTCTGAATCTTGTCCTGGTTCTTCGGGATACTCCTGTAAATGTCTTAATTCAGGGGGAAAATGGAACCGGCAAGGAACTTGTGGCAAAGATGATCCATGAAAATGCTGGAAAAGCGGGCTGTCCCTTTGTCCCTGTCAACTGTGCATGCCTTCCAGAAGCGCTGATTGAGAGTGAGTTTTTCGGTCATGAAAAAGGTGCATTTACCGGAGCCGACAGAAGCCGAAAGGGTCGTTTTGAAGAGGCGAAGGGAGGAATTTTGTTTCTGGATGAAATCGGTGAAATGCCGATTATGGTACAGCCTAAATTCTTACGGGCAATTCAGGAACAGGAAGGATCCAGGCTTGGAAGCAGTGAACTTATTCCCTATGATGTAAGACTTATTTCAGCCACAAATCGTAATCTGGCCAAAGAAGTTGAAAAGGGCGGATTCCGTGAGGATCTGTTTTTCAGACTGTTTTCCGTAGATATAGAAATTCCGCCTCTGCGTGAAAGAAAGGAGGATGTTCTGCCGCTTGCTCTTTCTTTTCTTGAGGACACGAATATACGATTTAAAAAAAATGCCATTGGCTTTAGTCCGGAATTACTTGCCCTGTTTGAAGAGTACCCCTGGCCTGGAAATGTACGGCAGCTCTTAAAGGAAGTGGAGCGACTTGTGGCCCTCACAAGGGATGGACTCATTATGCAGATCGAGAACTGTTCCCGTGAGTTGCGAACGTTCTCTAGTGCGAATTATATTGGAGAGCCTATGGTCGAAAGCAATGGCTATTCTCTGCCAGACCAGGTTACAGCACTCGAAAAAAGCCTTATTCATAAGGCGATGAAAAAATCAGGAGGAAACAAGACACAGGCCTCCAGACTTTTAAATATTACCCGCCAGGGATTATTGAAAAAAATCAAACGATATGAACTGAAGTTGTAAGTAACTATGCCTCAAGTGGAACGATGGATTACAGCGCCTCGGTGTCTCGACTTTTCAAAGCCTTTTCCCCGGTATAGAATCAAGGTTAGTGTCTTCTATTTGATTTAGGACAAATTCAACCATTTTCAAGTTGTCTAAAGATTATATTTCTTTATACGACGATAGAGAGTGGCTTCGCTGATATTGAGAATAATTGCTGCTTCCCTTCGACTACCGGATGTCTGCTGCAGAGCCTGGTGAATTATTTCTTTCTCATATTCGTCAGAGCTGTTTTGCTCCCGCGTGTTAACCTTATTCGATTTAGGGCATCTATCTATGTTCAACAGGAAGTCGGTTGGGAAAAGTGTTTCTGCTTGGGAAAACGACATTGCACCTTTCAAGACGTTTTCCAATTCCCTGATGTTCCCGTTCCATCTGTGTTGTTTGAGCACCTTAAAAGACGAGTCGGCGATGTTTTTTATCGAGAAACCTTCTTCAGTAACCGCTTTTTGCAGAAAGTGTCGACAAAGAAGTGGAATATCCTCAACACGTTCGCGTAATGGCGGAAGAGTCACGGTGACTGGACTCAAACGGTAGTACAAATCTTGGCGAAAACTTCCCTCTTCAGCTGCCCGCTTCAGATCCCGGTTCGAAGCTGCTACAATTCTAATGTCAACATGGTATCTTTTGGTAGAACCAACCGGCCGAACCTCACGTTCCTGGATCGTGCGCAATAGTTTGGCCTGCATTTGCAGTGGAAGTTCCCCAATCTCATCAAGAAACAAGGTTCCCTTGTCGGCAGCCCGGATCAGCCCCAAGGTCGTTTGTTCCGCACCGGTGAACGCCCCTTTATTATGGCCGAAGAGTTCACTTTCGATGACAGTCTCATTGAGAGAGGCACAATCCACCGGAATGAAAACTCCAGATTTTCTTTGGCTGTGGTGGTGGATCGATTTAGCAACCAGCTCCTTACCGGTGCCACTCTCCCCCTGGATCAAGACGGAGGTATCGGTGGGAGAAATCCTGACGATCATATCTTTTATTTTAAGCATCGCAGAAGATTCGCCGAGCAGTTTATCGAAGGTAAAATGCATTTTCAGCTGCTCCCGGAGCCCCTTATTTTCATTCTCCAGTTGCCACAATGTATAGAGTTGATCAATTTTACGGGATAACATCTCCGGTGGTGCCGATTTTTCAAAGAAATCGATCGCTCCGAACTTAATCGACGATACCGCCTCTCGTACACCGCCGTGGCCAGTAAAAATAATCATTTTGAGTTCCGGCCATCTCACCATGGCTTCCT
Organism: uncultured Desulfocapsa sp.; assembly: GCA_964505715.1. Lineage (GTDB taxonomy): Bacteria > Desulfobacterota > Desulfobulbia > Desulfobulbales > Desulfocapsaceae > Desulfocapsa. The sequence goes on from CAZDJE010000003.1 coordinate 61,224, forward strand.
GTAAAACTGTGGTTCCGTCCATGCCTGGCATCTTTAAGTCAAGCAACACGAGATCAATCGACTGTTGCCCAAGCATCTCTAGGGCTTCGTCCCCGTTACCTGCAAAAAAAAGCTGATAGTCAGTAGGTTCAAAAAGCCTCTCTAGCGATTTTTGTACATTTTGTTCATCGTCAACGATGAGAATCGTAAATGAGTTATTTAAGTCCATAAATAATTGGCACTCTTTTTGTTTTTTTGTGTCAGCCCCTCACAGTGAGGTCTGTAAAACAAGTTTACTCTGATAAGATTTAGAAATAAAGAGGATTGTTGTTAATTTACCAACGAAACTAAACAGTCGTTCCCGTGGAAAACAATACTGTTCTGGGTACCAAAGGATTTTCTCTCCCTGTGAGTCATAAGATATGTCAACGTGATAGACGTCTATCAACAGCAACCGCATAATTTTTAATGTCTACACAGTGATTGGTGTCTTGTACACATGATTTCAATTAATTATAGACAGTTAAAAGCTCTGTGTGGTCATAGCAATGATATGTGAAATATGGTCTAAAATTTGCAAGGCAGACTCGATATGTGTACATCAACCATTACAAATTACTTGTGGTCTATGGTTGACTTTCAAAAAAATGAGATGCTATGACAGTGGAGATGAAAATGGCAACAGATGAACAGATGGAAAGCCATAGTGCAGATCAGCATATTGTGTTTTTAGATGATGATGTTAAAGTTTTGAAAAGTATCAATCGCATACTTGTTCAAAAACGAGTTGGTTGGGAATATAGTTTTGCAACCTGTGTATCTGAAGCCCGTGATTTGATGAGCAAGCGGGGGGTTGATATGCTTATATCCGATATAAAAATGCCCGGTACGGATGGGTTTCATTTCCTTAAAAGCTTACGGGAAAGCTCGGAATGGCATGATCTACCGGTGGTTATGGTTACTGGGATAGAGAGCCCTCGCATAAAAACGAAAGCAATCGAATTGGGTGCCGCTGACTTGCTTAGTAAGCCTATCAGACCTGAGGAACTGTTAGCCAGAATTCACGCTGTGCTCCATCAAAAAAGAAGATTGGATGGATTTAAAGCACATAATGACTATTTGAAGGAAGTGGTTTCTGAGAATTCGCGAGAAGCTGAGAGCAGCAAAATTGAAATGATTCTCAGGTTAGCAAAAGCTACTGAGTTTAGGAGCAGCGAATATGGCAATCACTTCATTCGTGTTGGATATTTTGCAAAAATTCTCTCCAAACGTTTAGGGGTTGACAGGACGTTCAGTGACAATCTTTTTATAACATCGCCACTTCACGACATAGGGAATATTGCTCTTCCTGATTCTATCTTGCATCATAACAACAAATTGTCAGAAAAAGAGTGGGCCATCATGAAAACTCACTGCGAGCTTGGATATGATTTGCTTTCTCCATGCTTGTTCAGAGACAGGGCGCCAAATCTAAACCTTTCGGAAATGGTATCCGCTGTTTTTGGCCTTTGTGAAACGTCGCGTAACCATTTGCTTGATATGGCCGCTGCAATAGCCCTGGCGCACCATGAATGGTTTGACGGCACGGGGTACCCATACGGCAGAAGAGGTGAACAAATACCTCTAGCGGCAAGAATTGTTGCCATAGCGGACACATATGATGAATTGCGTACGGAAAAACCTTATAAGTCAGCCCAATCACACGCCAAAAGTCTGGCCATTATGCAAGAATTAAGTGGCAAACAGTTCGACCCAAATATTTTTGAGGTGTTTCAGCAATGTAGTGAAGATTTTAAAAGAATCTATCTTCTTGAGCCTTTTGCAAAATCAAAAAGCCAAGATGTAAAAATTTAACAGCTTGAAAAAATTGAGCTTCATCTTTCCTCCTGTTGTTGAAATACAACTTTTGTTAATTGCTTTAGTAAGTTGCAAAAATGACGCCCAAAAAGCAACATGTTTAATTTTGCAATGATTTAAGGAGAACCCGCCGAGAGGCTGTATTCTCACCAAAGCGTATCAGACGCGTTTCATTACAGGATTCGGCGTCTTCAGATCCGTTGTCCTGACTCTCATAGCAGCCCGGCTCGCCGCGCACACTTCATCAAGCAGGGCCTCACGCCAGCGCTGGGTTAATGTTTCCACTTACTTTTATAGTTCGGGTGGCGTATAATCGAAAACAGCGGTGATCTTTGTCGTGTCATTACTTATGACTGAGCTAACGGATGCAGCGGCGGGTTTGACGTCGAGATGAAGGGAATTCCCCTCCTCAATCGTGGTGGAAACATTACTGACGTTTTCCTGGGTAAACGTGATGGTTGACAACGGTTGTACATATATTATATGTGATGGAGTAGCATAGTATATATGAATAATCCCTCTTGACCCATCTGGTCTAGTATATCCGATGAGTAACCAATTTTGCGGATAAGAGTTATGAGCGCTGCTCGAGGTTATTTCGATTGATTGGGATGGAGTGGAAGCTGTTGTACTTTCTGTACTTGGTGTCTCTACATTACATTGTACTTTCGCTCCGCCACCAGCTTCCGCGGTTACTGTTGCGCGGGTAATGCCTGGCCCCCCAGCTACCTCCACTAGTGTAGGAAAATATCCATTCTCATCAGTAGGTACTGTTTTTTTAATTGGTTCAAACATTGAAAACCTCTTATCTAAAATTCGTTTTTTCTATGATTATGGGGTGATTGTAAGAACTACTGCTTGGCCCGTCAGCGCTGGGTTAATGTTTCCACTTACTTTTATAGTTCGGGTAGCGGTAGTTTTATCTCCCAAGCGAAATTCAGCCGCAAGGTTTTCAATTACAAAATCACCACTTGTGGCGGCATGGGCAGGTAAAAAAACCTGCTCGATAATAGGTGAGCTCCAATTGACGGGTAAAGCATTATAGGCGGCAAAGCGGTCACACCGCCGACTATTGTTTTTACAACTTTTCGTCTGTCGGAATTTTCTACATGTTGGTTTGTTGTGTCTGTAGGTTTCCATTAATACCACCTAATTTGTCAAGTTTCTAGTTGTTCTGTATCGTTACAAAGTAGATCTAAATTATATAAAACTGAAATAAGTATACTGTGTAGGGCCTCTTGCAAAATCAAAAGGCCAAGATGGAAAATTTAACAGCTTGAAATGATTGAGCTTCATCTTTCCTCCTGTTGTTGAAATACAACTTTTGTTAATTACTTTAGCAAGCTGCAAAAATGACGCCCAAAAAGCAACATGTTTAATTTTTCAACCTGATTACCACCCAAACTCAGCTTTTGCTGATAACGTGTGTAGGAGTCCCACCCCTGCGGGCGCTTGTGCCCTTTATTCGGGTGAAAAATATCCATGAGCCTGGTGCTATCCGCCCGCAGGAGCGGGCTCCTACGGTTGAATTTTGCGGTTAGCTGAGCTTTAGTGGTAATCAGGTTTTGCAATGATTTAGGGAGAGCCCGCCGCGAGGCTGTATTCTCACCAAAGGGTATCAGGCGCGTTTCATTCCAGGATTCGGCGTCTTCAGATCCGTTGTCCTGAATCTCATAGCAGCCCGGCTCGCCGGATGCAAAAACATCCCCAATCATTGTCCGGACCATGCCCTGATATGCGGGGTTGACGTAGGAGACAACATCTACGCCGAGCACATCGGTGATGGACATTCCATCCGGGGGATGATTAATCGTCCGGATACGGCGGGAAATGTCGACGCTGATAACGGTGTCGACGGTGTTGTCGAACGCCGCGCACACTTCATCAAGCAGGGCCTCAGTATCGGCCGAACACGGGCGCGCATTGTATCGCCAGCCCATTGAACTAAACGACCGGCGGTCCGCTGGGCTTTCCTTCCTTTTTTTTGGTTCGACAGCTTTTTCAGATCGATTTTCCCAGCTGGTCATTAAGCCACCCTTTCTCCACATTGTTCAACGTTTTAGTTAGAGTCGACAGACGTTCCCCCTTCCACCACGTTTGCCATGTTTGGCGAGTCAGGCCGATCAGGGAAATCCGTTCCATTCTGGTATGTTGAGCAATTGTCATGCCAGACATGAAAATCCGGGTATTTTGTTTTCCCCTCTTTCTCACAAGGATTTCAGAGGGGGGATCGGCAAAAGTCGTGGTAACCGTCTATCAAAAACTCTACTTGATAGATTGGTTGATAGACGACTTGATAGACGGTTATAACTCAGCCTGCACACTCAGACGGCGGTTACTCAGACGGCGGTCGACCTGCATGCTTATCTCTTCTTATTATTGAGATTTATTTTAAATATTTAGAGCCATTTCGCTGGGCAAAAAAAGGGCGTTGCGGTCTTTTGGCACTCTATTTGCTAATAATAAAGAACTGAACGGTACGATTGCCGAACGGACGAGGGACATGATCCGTAGCTAAAGGATCCTGGCTTATCGTTCGCAGCTGTAAAGAAAAGAGGGAAAATTATATGCTTGAAACATTTCTAACAACATGCTGTTCCGCTTTTATTGGGGGGGCAACCTCATTATTTCTGCAATCCTCATTACTATTCATCCGCAACACTGTCACAATGGATCTCATAATATATTAAAATTGCTTGCCATGAAAAAGATTGTTCTTTATTGGAAACCCTTATCAGGATTCTTGGTAAAGATGCTTCTTCCCACCACCAACTAATTGAAATATTGATTGAACTGCAAGGAAATTACCCTCTATTGGGAAAAGCATTGGCAAAATATTATTATTCAGAAAAGGGAAGTATTTAAATTTATACTGAGTCATAATGGTAGAGAATGATAGAAGAATATCCTCATATTGTACCCTTTAAGGAAAAAACATGAACAAATCAGAACTAATAGAAGAATTATCTGAACAGATTGAGATCTCTCAGCAAGAAGCCTCAAGCATCGCAAACACCATCCTGCAAACCATCATACAATCCTTGGTCGATGGTGAAAACGTTGAAGTAAGAGGGTTTGGAAGCTTCACTGTCAGGCATTATGATTCTTATACTGGTCGAAATCCTAAAACAGGTGAAAAGACGGCGGTAAAGGCTAAGAAGTTGCCAGTGTTCAGGGTTGGTAAAAAGTTGAGAGAAGCTGTAACTGAGGGGATCAATATTGACTGCTCGTAAAGCGCTAATAGTAGGAGCTTCAGGTCTAACAGGGGGGTACTGTCTTCAAGCTCTGTTAGATGATCCCAACTGCTCAGAAGTAATCGCTCTTGCAAGGAAACGACTCCTCACAACACATCGTAAGCTCAAGGTGGTCATAACAAATTTCAACAACCTTGAGCAAATAACATCTTCAATTTCTGCCAACGATGTCTACTGCTGTTTAGGAACAACGATCAAAAAGGCTGGATCGCAAGAATCATTCAGAAAGATTGATTATTCACTGGTTGTGACGATAGCAGAACTGATGAAGAAACAGGGAGCAGAGCAGTTTCTGGTTATCTCTTCCATTGGTGCTGCTGAAAATTCGAAGGGTTTTTATCGTCGGGTTAAAGGGGAGATGGAAGAGGCTGTTAAGGGAATCGGTTATAATTGCTTACGAATAATTAGACCGTCATTCCTTCTAGGAAAAAGAGAAGGATTTCGTTTTGGAGAAGGAGTTGCTACTCTTCTCACCCCTTTGCTGAAACCTTTTTTATTTGGTTCTCTAAAAAAATATAAGCCTGTTGAGGCTGAGTTGGTTGCACAATTTATAGTGAAAATTGCTTATGACCAACCACTGTCAGGAGTTTATATTTACGAGTCGGATCAGCTCGCTTAGTCTTGTGGGCCTTTTTCAAAATTAAAAGGCAAAGATGTCAAAGTTAACGACTTGAAATAATTGAGCTTCACGGCATTTCATGTTCGGGGTATCGTTTTGTTTGCCGATCAGCTCATGCGGCTGCTTTGACAGACCATTAAAAACGTAGCAATTGATCCACTGCAACAGGAGAGGTGCGCCTATGACGCCATAATTTTAAAGAAAAATCAAAATCAATGTCGTATAAAGGTGTTACGGTCAATACAGTCTGTTAACACCAATACCCTTGTGTGTCGTTAGATCTCAATTTGATCTCTTTTACAAGAGGCTCTTCTTGAGAGTTTTTAAAAATCAGCAGGAGAACTGGATTCCAGCCTACGCGGGAATGACGGAAAAGGTTGCGGACTTACATGCGTAATCAAAAAAGATGGTGACACTGCTCCATTAGCGATCATTAATCATTAAATTGGGAATGAATATCGTTAAGCTTTGTTGAACATTGTTCAAAGGCGCTAAAAATGGCAGGATCAAAGTGGGAATCCTTCATTTTTCGCATAATAACCAGCGTCTCTTCATGCTGCAATGCAGGTTTGTAACTCCGTTTACTCCTGAGTGCGTCATAGACATCACTGATAGTCACGACTCGTGCAGTCAGTGGTATGTCTTCACCTTTTAACGCAAAAGGATATCCATTGCCCAGCCACTGCTCATGATGAAATCCCGCAATCTCAGCTGCCATCGTCAGAAATTGATTATCTTCCCGTTGCAAAACTGCAAGTGTTCGGTCCTTCCCATTACGTAAGGCTGAAGATTCCAGCGCAGAAGTATGGGCGAGGAGTTCCTGTCCTACAGTGCAATGCGTTTTCATGATTACCCATTCTTCATTATTCAGCTTACCACCTTTCAACAATATCCGATCCGGAATACCTATCTTGCCCAGATCATGCAAGGGGCTGGTCAGAAAAATCAGTTCCTGTTCCTCCCGAGCCAAACCGAGTTGCTCTGCCAGTATTCTTGAATAATAGCCGACCCTGACAATGTGGTTGCCTGTTTCTTCACTTCTAAACTCGGCAGCCTTTCCCAATAGCCAGATCACATCTAATCTGGTTGCCTCCAACACTTCAGTACGCTGGCGGATCAGTTCTTCAAGATGGCGGTTCTGCAGTTTAATCTTATCCTGACAATCTTTAATATAGAGCACCGAACGGATACGTGCCAGCAGATCATTGGGGTTGATCGGTTTGTTCAGCAGGTCGGTGGCACCAAGATCAAGAGCTTTGCTTTTGAGAACAGGATTGTCTAGTCCGGTAACCATCACAAAGGGCAAATCCTGCCACCTCGAATCATTTCGCAGGTGAGTGAGTAAATCAAAACCGTCACGAGCAGGCATTTTGACGTCTGAAATCACTGCGTCGACGTTCCCCTGTTCGATGATGTCAAGAGCTTCATCAACGCCGACGGCAAAACAATATGTCCAGCTCACTTGTTGCTGCTTGAATAATCGATTCAATCCCTTGTGAATATTGGTATCGTCATCGACAAAAAGAATATTTTTAGTAGCAGTGGACAATTGCATGTTACCGACCTTTAGGTATTTATTTTAAATTCCAGGAGTGGGCACAACACCGCAAACGGCTCATTGATACCGATCGTCTGCGAATAATTAAGCATCCCGCGCAGGAGCGCTTCCGTTACCTGCTGCCCCTTGGTGGCCAGCAGCAATCCACTGGTTGTGCAAATATCTTCATCGAGAATCATTTGGGTGTTAAGCCCAATACAATGTGTCTGTGTGCGTACCATGTTTTGCAGGCCAAAATCAAAACTCTGCAGGGACTCAACTATGGCAGGGTTATACTTTTGTGTTTCTTTTCGCAGGATCAGGAGAGCTTTGACGGGAGGTGTGCCAATCATCAACAAACGGTCAAGATCCAGCCCCACATGAAGAATTTGGGCGCCGAGATATACTCTTGCATAGTTATTATGCGCTGAATATTTCGGAAACTTTGCGTATGGCCTGGCCTGGTTGCTTATTATTTCGACAACCTCTTCTAACCGAGGAATATGCATTAAAAACTTGGCAGCAACAGTAGGGTGTTGTTCCACCATTGCCCTTTCCGAGACCGAAAGGGTACTGCCTCTTGCATATTTAGTCATCACTTCCGGTGGAATGGCTAGGCACCCCAGTTGTGAAAGCATCGCCGCTATTTCATACAGCCACCCATCTTCTTCCAAATGTAAATCTTTTGCAATATGACGAACATATCGTTTGAGACGACTGGCACACCCCTGAGCTGTCGGGTTGATCAGGGTAAGAATCTGAGAAAGCACCCGAACGGTGCCAAACAAGGTCTGCTCAAGAAGTTCTTTTTCTGAAACAATGAGTTGATACTGCCTTATGGCAGCCCGGAGGATTTGATTAAGCGTTTCGACTCCACAGGGTTTAGTGAGAAAACGAAAAAGATCGCCTTTATTAACCCCGTCGATGGCGGTTTGCTGATCGGCAAAGGCGGTCAATAAAATACGAATTGTGTCGGGACTGATTTCTTTAGACTGACTGAGCATTTCAATACCACTCATGCCCGGCATTTTCATATCGGAGATAATCACCGAGAAGGGACCTTCTTCCTTCAGAATACGCAGCCCTTTTTCCGGAGAGTCAGCGATCACAACCTTGAACTGTGAGGATAAGGTCCTCTTAAAACTTTTTAATAGCGCTATCTCATCATCTACAAACAGGATTGGATGGGCCATAAAACCTCTATGCACTTCGCATTGTTGGACGGAGCCGCTACGCGGAAACAAACCCACAGCCCCTTTTCAGTTCAGGAGCATTTTGCAGGAGTCTCTTTAAATTTTTGTGTGCTGCAAAGGCTTAACGCATTCATCTTGAGACAAATAGCTGGCTTGCCGAACCGCCCATAATACCGGTGCCATGGAAGACTCAGATTCAGGCCGTTCCTGATGATGAAGGGTCACCGCCTCGGTGATTACTCGAGGAAGTCCCCAGAGTGAAACCAAATATCCACCGATAGTTGCATGATCAGCACCGAGCAGCTTCTGTTCGACCTCTATGCAGGACCTGCTGCTCTGGTCAGTATTGGCCATAATCTCTCGAAAAGAATCAGGAAGAGCCCTGACAAGAAGCAGTTTCCCAATGTCATGCAGCAGCCCTGCAAGATAAGCATAATCCTGGATAAGAGGACTATAATTAGCATTAGTTGCTATCTGTTTTGCCAATTTTGCGACACAGAAGCTTCGCTTCCACAACCGATCAAGATGAAATTCTCGGAATTCTTCCGGAGTACACTGAGAAAAAAGTTCCTGTACCAAAACAAGGTTACGTATCATATTGACGCCAAGATAGGCGACCGCTTGCTTTAAGGACTCAATTCTTCTTGTCAAACCCAAGAAAGAGGAGTTGACCAGTTTGAGGACTTGTGCGGCCATCGCTATATCCTCTTCGATGATACCAGCAATCTGAGCACAATCAGTTTCTTCCTGGTCAAGGAGCGCAGTTAATCGAACAAAAAGTATCGGCAGTGACGGCAGCGACTTAATCCCGCCGATAAGTCGAACCAGTTGCTCATTTTGCAGAGCCGTATCCAGGACTTTAATTCTGTTGAACAACGCCTCGAAATCTTTTACCTTTGTTGGTTTTCCAAGGAAATAGTGACTTAAGACGATTGCCTCACTATAGGTTTCTAGACCAGGCTCCCCGGTGAGCATGATTCGAATAATTTCAGGATGTTGTTTTTGCACAATCTGCATCAGCTGCACACCGTTCATAGCAGGCATTCGCATATCAGTGACTAGTACGCTAATCTTTTTGTGTTGCATAGTTAAAAGGGCTTCCGCTCCGCTTTCGGCAAAGCACATGCCCCAATCTTCATGCATTGAATAGAGCATCCGACGCAGACCTTTGAGTATAAGGGGTTCATCGTCTACAAAAAGTATTGTTTTTTTGATCATGCTTTTTCCTCATCCTTTACAATAGTCTTAATTGGCAGTCGGAGGATAAAGGTTGTCCCTTCATTGGGGGCGGAAATAAAATCAATAGTGCCGCCATGTTTTTGGACCACCACGTCATGCACAATGGATAGTCCCTGCCCTGTCCCTTTCCCCACCTCTTTGGTGGTGAAAAAAGGATCAAAAACACGCCCGCGAATCTCTTCAGGTATACCGCCGCCGGTATCGCTTACTCGGATCTCCGCCCATGTTTCGTCATGGCGTGTACTGACACTGATGCGGCCGGGATGAGAGGAAACCGTGGCTCCGGTTTCTTCAATGGCGTGCGCACAGTTGACAATCAGGTTCAGAACCGCCTGGTTCACTTGATCGGGTAGGCAATAGACTACTGGCAGCTCCGGATCAAAATCGGTATCCACCTCAGCCACATATTTCCATTCATTACGACATACGGTTATAGTGCTTTCCAGAGCTCGATTTAAATCAAGTGCGACTTTTTGATCCGTTCCGGGGTGACTGAATTCTTTCATAGCCGAAACTATTTTCACCACCCGGTTTATCCCGCTGTGGGTTTCACTAATACTTTCCGGGATCTCCTCCAGAAGAAAATCCAGGTCAATTGCCCCAAGATGTTTCCTGGCTTCCTTGCTGAGTTTGAGACTCTGTTCCTCCTGTAATTTTCTATAATCACCGATCAACACGGCAATATCTGCAAACGAACGCTCCAAAAAGGTGATATTGTTTTGTACGTACTGCATGGGGGTGTTAATTTCATGAGCAATACCCGCTGCCAGCCGGCCTATAGCTTCCATTTTTGTAGCCTGCAGCAACTGTCTCTGCAGGAAATCCATTTCTGTAACATCGCGCTTAATAGCTACAAAATTAGTAATATCACCAGCCTCGTTACGTACCGGCGACACTGTGACGTCCTCCTGCAAGGTAGTCTTGTCTTTTTTGGTACTTGTGATACGACCTGACCAGACATTTCCCCTGGTTATCGTCTGCCACAATGCCTGAAAAATTGCCGGATCGGTCTGGCCGCTTTTCAACATCGAGGTTTTTTTACCAAGCAATTCACCGTTGTCGTAACCGCTTGTTTTCTCTGCCGCCGGGTTGACATAGAGGATAACGCCATTTGTATCGGTAACAATAACGGAGTCGGCTGTCTGTTCAAGCACTGTCGCCTGGAGTTTGCGGAATTGCTCCGCCTTATGTCGCGATGTAACATCATGCAGATAAATGATTCGGTTATCTCCTGGCTCCTTCATATAGCCATTCGAAGAATGAAATTCGATGATCATTTCATCGCGGATTCCCTGGATATTGATTTCACCACGCTGCTGCCCAGATACCTTTTGTGCAAGCTCTGTCAGGATCTTTGTCTCCAGTTTTTCTTCGACAAACCCATACTTGCCACTCCAGTGCTCAAGAAGCCGGTTATAGGTGTCGTTACTCTGTGTCAGCTGAAAAGCACAATCAAGAACCAACAGACCACCGGGGAGAGTATCAACAATATTCTGGATAAATTGCTTTTGTTGCTCCGCCTGCCTGATGGTTTGCTTGAGTTCTGAGATGTCTTTGGCACCTGCGACAACGCCGACGGTGTTACCTGTTTCGTTGGTCACCCGAGCAAGATTGATGGAAACCGGTAACTTGGCACCATCTCTGGTGACAAAGGTTAATTCAATATTGCGTAGTTCAGCCTTATCCTGCGTATCAGGCCGGAAGGGGAAATTGAAATAGGATGCAACCTCGGTTTCCGGTTCGTTAAACAAAATATTAACAGGCTGATTCAGTAGCTCATCTTCCTTAAAACCCAAGAGATGACAGCTTTCCCTGTTAACGCGGGTGAGCCGTAATCGGCTATCAACCACTAGCAGACTATCCAGGAAATTGGAGATAGCCGAATCTGCTTCCTGACGGGCTGTCATAGCCAGACTGATAGCTGTGTTCAGTTCTTTACTCATCGTATTGAAATTCTCGGTCAAGGTATCGATCTCGGTAATTCCTGACAATCCGAGCGGTTCCGATTTGAAATATTTACCAAGATCCTTTGTAATATCGGATAATTTTATAATTGGTGCTGCAATGATACCGGTAAGTTTTTTTGACGTAGCGATGAGGAACATAAAAAATACTATGTAAAAAAGAACCATCAACAGGATAGCAGCCAAACCAATTTTATCACTTAATGATTTGAGTTTGGTAATTGGGGCTAAAACCTTCGTTTTTTCAACGAGAGTTATCATTCTCCAACCGGTCTCTCCGACGATCTCCTGACTGATCAGATAATCGACGCCGTCAATATCAATAGACGAAATTCGGGCTTTTGAGGCAAAAAGCTGACTGAACTTTGATGTAAGCGACTCATTGGAATTGTTCAGCAGATTAAACTCTTCTGGTTTTTCAATGGTTTCCTTTATGTTCTCCGAGTAATCGTGGCCTCCAAGTTCCTTTAACTTGAGAATCTTCTCAACTTTGCTCTGCATGGCGAGGATCGTACCGCTCTTATCAACCATAAAAGTGCCGGCATCCCAGGGAAACTTCAAATCAAGAATATTCTGAACGAAAGCGCCAATGGTAACATCTAGGCCGCTGACCCCTTCCAGAAAACCCTTGCTATAGATCGGAACAATGAGTGACACCATCCAGCCCTGACCAGCGGGATCGAGATAGGCTCCGGTCCATACCGGTTTGCGTTCCGGGTTGTGCAAGCTATCCGCTTCATAGTAAAAATTATAATCCTCCATATTGATAGCCGGACCATACTGAATGGACGCATCGGGCATGAATGGATACAGTCGATTCATGTCATCCCAGGTATTAAGATAAGCCTGGGTGATAATTGAACTGGTATCGACAATGGATTTCAGCAGAGGATCGAGCATTTCGCTGCAAAGTGCCTTACGTTGCTCTCTTTTTCCTATTCGGGTTGTATTGGCATAATAAAGACTTGCTCCGCCGTTATCAGCTGTCTTAAAAAATGCGCCATTTTCATGTACCTTGAATTGTGGCTTGCCGTTCGGCAGAAAACATGCGTCGGAGTAAGCAAAAAACGCTTCATGGTCATGTTTCATAATCAAGGCCAGATCAGTAACTGCAAGCAACTGCC